>CAJLVH010000036.1 GCA_905210055.1 uncultured Enorma sp.
GTCAAAACGACCCCGTCCCCAAATGAGTCACCCAGCAACGCCAGGAGGTAATACGTGGCTGAAGATATGAACAACGAGGGCTTGCCTGAGGATCTGAAGCGCTTGCTCGCTCGCGCCGAGGCCGATGATGAGGGCGCCGATGTCTATGTTGAGGACGAAGGCGAAGATGAAGAGGAAGAGGACGAAGGCGAACTCGAGGAGAGCTTCGGCGAGGTCGATCGTGGCGAAGCTGCCGGCGAGGATGTGAACGGCGGGCAGCTCCAGATCTCTGAGTTCGGCCGCGAGATGCGCCAGAGCTTCATCGAATACTCGATGTCGGTCATCACCGCCCGCGCCCTGCCGGACGTGCGCGACGGCCTGAAGCCGGTGCACCGCCGCATCCTCTACGCCATGAATGAGAGCGGCATCTACCCCAACCGCCCGCATAAGAAGAGTGCGTGGACGGTCGGCGAAGTTATCGGCAAGTACCACCCGCACGGCGACTCTGCGGTCTACGACACGATGGTCCGCCTTGCCCAGTGGTTCAGCATGCGCACGCCGCTCATCGACGGCCATGGTAACTTCGGCAACATCGACGGCGACGGCGCCGCGGCCATGCGCTACACCGAGAGCCGCCTTGCGCGCCCCGCCATGGAGCTCCTGCGCGATCTGCAGAAGGACACCGTCGACTGGCAGCCCAACTACGACGAGTCGCTCGCCGAGCCGCAGGTGTTGCCGGCGCGCTTCCCCAACCTGCTCGTGAACGGTTCCTCGGGCATCGCGGTCGGCATGGCGACGAACATCCCGCCGCATAACCTCGGCGAGGCCGTCGAGGCCACCTGCTACCTCATCGACCACCCCGAGGCGACGGTCGACGAGCTCATGCAGATCATGCCCGGCCCCGACTTCCCCACGGGCGCGGTCATCATGGGTTCCGACGGCATCCGCCAGGCCTATGAGACCGGCCGCGGTTCCATCACCGTGCGCGCGAAGGCGCATGTGGAGTCCACGAAGACCGGCCGCAACCGCCTGGTGTTCACCGAGGTTCCTTATCAGGTGAACAAGGGCACCCTGCAGGAAAAGATCGCCCAGCTCGTGAACGAGAAGCGCATCGAGGGCATCGCCGATATGCGCGACGAGTCCACGCAGAAGGGCATCCGCCTCGTCATCGAGCTCAAGAAGGGCGTCATCCCGCAGGTCGTCCTTAACAACCTGTATAAGTTCACCTCGCTGCAAACGACGTTCGGCGTGAACAACCTCGCACTCGTGGGAGGCGTGCCCAAATGCCTCTCGCTCACCGAGATGCTGCGCTGCTATATCGACCACCAGGTCGACGTCGTCACCCGCCGCACGCGCTACGATCTCAAGAAGGCCCAGGCCCGCGCGCACATTCTCGAGGGCTACCTCTTGGCGCTCGACCATATCGACGAGGTCATCCAGATCATCCGCTCCTCGCAGACGGATGCGGAGGCTTCGAGTCGCCTCATCGAGCGCTTCGGCTTCACACCCGAGCAGACGAACGCCATCCTCGAGATGAAGCTCCGTCGCCTCACCGGCCTCGAGCGCGACAAGATCGAGGAAGAGCTCGCGGGGCTCCGCCGCGCCATCGCCTACTACGAGGACCTGCTCGCCCACGAGGAGAAGATCCTGGGCGTCATCAAGGACGAGATGCGCGAGATCGCGAAGAAGTACGCCGACAAGCGCCGCACCGAGATCTCCCAGGCCGAGAAGGACCTCGACGTCGAGGATCTCGTCGCCGACGAGGACATGGTCGTGACCATCACCCATACCGGCTACGTGAAGCGCATCCCGGTGGCGGCCTACCGCTCGCAGAAGCGCGGCGGCAAGGGCGTCACGGGCGTGAACCTCAAAGAGGATGATGTCATCTCCGAGATGTTCATCGCGAGCACCCATGAGTACGTGCTCTTCTTCACGAATCGCGGCAAGGTGTATCGCTTGAAGGTGCACGAGCTGCCTGTGGGCACGCGTCAGGCGCGCGGCACCGCGATCGTGAACCTCTTGCCCTTCGAGGAGGGCGAGAAGATCGCGAGCGTCATCTCCTGCCGAGAGTTCCCCGATGATGAGTACCTGCTTTTCGCCACGAAGAGCGGCATGGTGAAGAAGACCGTCATGAGCGCCTACGACCGTAGCCGCCGCGACGGTATCATCGCCATCAATCTCAAGGCGGGTGACGCCCTGCTCAACGTGCGCCGTGTGCGCGAGGGCGACCGCATCATCATGGCGACGACCGCAGGCAAGGCGATCATGTTCGAGGAGGAGCAGGTGCGCGCAACCGGTCGCGATACGAGCGGCGTGCGCGGCATCACGCTCAAAGCCGACGCCTCCGTGCTTGGCATGGAGATCTCGAATGGTAAGGGCGACCTCTTCGTGGTGACCGAGCGCGGCTACGGCAAGCGCACGCCGGTCGCAGATTACCCGCTGCAGAACCGTGGTGGCCAGGGTGTCTATACCATTCAGATGACGCCGCGCAAGGGCAAGCTCGCTGCCATGAAGACGGTGGGCCCGCAGCACGAGCTCTTCATCATCACCGAGGGTGCCACGGTTATCCGCGTGAAGACGAGTGAGATCTCGCAGACCGGCCGCGCGACGCAGGGCGTGAAGATGATGAATGTGGCCGATGATGACCGCGTGACCGCCGTCGCCCGTATGACGAGCGCAAAGAAGAAGCCGAAGGCGCCGGCCGTTGACGAGAACCAGGGTATGCTCCCGCTTGGCGACCTTACCCAGGCGGATGAGGATGAGCGCGTGGACATCGGCGCATCCGATGAGGCGCTCGAAGATCTCATGGACGAGTAACGTGAAGACAACCGCGTAACGAAAGAGGGAGCCCGCGGGCTCCCTCTTTTTTGATTTATTGGGTTCGTTGGGGACGGGTTCGTTTCAACCCATTAGAAGGTCGACGCGCTCACGTTTCGCAGTTCACCTCGATGGGTTGAAACGAACCCGTCCCCAACGAACCCGGCGCCGCCGCGCGAGCGCGCTTAGATGAACGGACGACGATCGAGGACGAGCTTGAGGGGCTTGTCGCTTGTGAGATACCCCGGCAGCGCCGCCTGCAGCTCGGCGAGTGCGCAGACGCAACCGAAGAGCGTATGCAGGTCGTTGAAGTTCTCGTGCGTTGTCGGGTCAAGATTGAGCAGGTACGGGACGTACTCATCGGCGAACGAGGTGAGCGCGGCTTTCGTCTCCATAAAGAGCGTTCCCGCCTGGCGCTGCGCGCGGTTCAAGGTGTACGCCCAGTCGACTTCGGCGAACGTGACCGCATGTCCAAGCGTCGGCCACCGGTGGTTCTCATAGATATCAAGGCACGTCTTCACCGCCGCCTCGGGGTAGTGCATCGGCCGGTGCGCGTACTCATGGTTGAAGAGGTAGTGGAAGGACGCGGCAAGGTGGGGGAAGACCGTGGGTGCATCGAGCACGCCAGAGAACGAGTCTCCCTGGCAAGTGGGAATCACATGTCCCTTGCGCCAGAATCCCGTTTGAGGATCCGCTTCACCGTAGAGCCAGGCAAAGTACCAGTCCTGCCATTCTCGCGACGCTTCTCCCGCGAGCACGAGAGCGGCGTAGATGCCGGCACCCTGATGAGAGGCAATCCATGGGTCGTTCTCCCAATGAAGGCCGTCGAGGAATGTGTAGAGCTCGTCGCGATCGAGGTAGCGGTGAAGCTCTGTGAGTTCGTACTTCGGACGTGCGTCGAAGAGTTCCAACGCAGCGATGCAGTGCGCGGTCGTGTGGTAGGGGTGGTGCGTCGCCTCGTTGAAGAGACCGGTGGCAGAATCCTGGAAATCCTGCAGCACGCCGACCCAAGAAGCGCGCTCTTCGGGATTCTGAGGAAACGCACCAATCATATAAAGGATGTTCGCCGCATCGGCGCAACCGTACTCGTTGATACCGAGCTCACGGGATGCCCCTTCGTTCTGCCAAATCCAGCGAGCATAGGCACCGGGGCGATCGAGTTCATGGGTTGTGAGAACCTCGCGGACGCGGTCGATAATCGGCTGTATATCGTGCACGGTATGCTCCCTCCACGTGATAACGTGACATCTTATGCCAGCTTATCACGTCCGAGGGCGCCTAGAAATCGTCGGGTGAGAGCGTCTGAACGAACTGGTCGAACTGCTCGAGCTCCTCGTCGCGCGAGGGTTGCTCGTCGTTGCGGAGCAGGACGGTGCCCACGCGGTTCATGACGTCATCCTCGATGTAGATGGGTGCGTTCGCGCGGACGGCGAGTGCAAGGGCGTCGCTCGGACGCGCATCGAGCATCACCTCGCGCATCGAATCGCCCTCTTCATGGACGAACGTGATCTTCGCGTAGAATACGGGAGCATCATACCGGCTGATCTCGACGCGTTCGACCTTGGCGCCAAGTGCCGTGAGGGTATCGAGGAAGAGGTCGTGGGTGATGGGACGCGGGGTGGTGACGCCGTCGACGCCGCGGCTGACCGCTGCCGCCTCGACCGAGCCGGTTTGAATCGAGAGCGAGCGCAACGGTGTCTCCCGGTTGCTCGAAGTCGCCCGCTCGCGAAGCACGATGAGGGAAGGGATGGGACCCGATGCCATGATGATGCTCTCGATATCTGCGCGTATCACGATGGCACCTCCTCTACACCGCATGTACGTACAGCTACTATGGTAGACGTTGGAGTCTATCCTAATTCGGATAGTATTACTACCCAAAAGGCCCGTGCTTAACCTTTCGGTTGTCATTTTTGCATAGGGCGTACGGTATAACGCGCAGTCGGCATCGACGCGACGCTAGTATAGGGGTGTTGAAACCCGCTACAGAGGAGGAATCATGGCAGAGCAGGAAGCGACCCCCCTTGTCGGCATCATCATGGGTTCGAAGTCCGATCTCCCCACGATGGAGGCGTGCACGGCGGAACTCGAAGCGCTCGGCGTGCCCTATGAGCTCGTGATCGCAAGCGCGCACCGCACGCCCGACAAGGTGCACGAATGGGCGGAGAACGCAGCCGACCGCGGTCTGCGCGTGATCATCGCCGCCGCCGGGAAGGCAGCGCATCTGGGTGGCGTCGTGGCCGCGTTCACGCCCCTGCCCGTCATCGGCGTGCCCATGAAGACGAGCGACCTCGGAGGGCTCGACTCGCTGCTCTCCATGGTGCAGATGCCCTCCGGCGTGCCCGTGGCGTGCGTGGCCATCAACGGCGCGAAGAACGCCGCGATCTACGCGACGCAGATCCTCGGCGCGACGATGTCCGAGTACCGAGCCGTCGTCGAGCAGCTCAAGCGCGAGATGGCCGAGGCGTAGCGGCCGCCGCGTCGCGTCGGCGAACATGTGAGCGTGATAAGAAAAACGGCACCAGCGATGGTGCCGTTTTCATGTCCTGGAGCGGGCAACGGGACTCGAACCCGCGAGTGTCAGCTTGGGAAGCTGATGCCTTACCACTTGGCGATGCCCGCGTATGTGCGCGCTGTACTCAGTGAGCGCGCAAATCAGTATACCGTGCCGGTTTGCGCCGGGCAAGGGGCGAAAACCCTTGGGATGCCGAAGCGGCTCCCGCCGCCCGACACCGAACCGGACGGCATGGTCACCCTGCCGTACACGGGTTTATTTCGGCGAACGGCGTTGTGTTTTCGCGGGGGGGGGGTGATACCATTTTCCCATCAACGCATTCCGGCAGACGGCCGGATACAGACAGAAGGGATACCACCATGATGACGAAACGGGTGGAGCGCGCCGTCATCGCACTTGCCGCCGCGCTGCTCGTCGCGCTGTTCGGCTTCTCGCCGAAGAGTGTATGGGCGGCCGGGAAGGACGTGGCGCAGATTGGCGATACGACGTATGAAACGGTCCAGGCCGCGATCGATTCGGTCGAGCCGGGTTCGCCTGCCACGATCGAGCTGCTTGCGGACGTTACCGACGCGGAGCAGATGATGTTTGTAAAGCCGCAGGTCAACATCACCGTCGATTTGGCCGGCTTCACCTATGCGGCTTCGGCAGAAGAGGCTGTGCATATCGATGCCGCGGACGTGACGCTGACGCTCAAGAACGGCACGATCACCAACAACGCTGAGGGCGACTACAGCGACGGCCTGTACGCCTTCGCCAAGAGCAACAACCTCAACCTCACGCTCGACGGCGTCACGCTGTCCTCGCGCACCCAGACGCTCGCCGTCCAGGGGATGACGTCGAACTCCAACGTGACGATTCGCAACAGCGCTCTCTCCAGCGAGGAGGAGCTCGGCATCTACTATCCGCCCAAGTCAGGCACGCTCACCATCGAAGGCAGCTCGATCACCGGCACGACGGGCATCGTGCTCAAGGGCAGCACCCTCGTGGTGAAGGACGGCTCGATGATTCACGGCACCGGCAAGAACAAGGTTCCGGATGGCTACTACACGGGCACCATCGGCGGCGATGGTTTCAACGACACGGGCGACGCCCTGTACGTCGAGAGCGGTTACAACGATCGCCCCATCGTCGTGGATATCCAGGGCGGCAACTTCAAGAGCAATCAGGCCTTAGCGGTGCGCTTCTACCAGAAGGAAGGCGAGCAGACCGATCACGAGCGCACGGTCGAGATCTCCGGTGGCACGTTCTCGAGCAGAGTTGATGCGTTCCTGGTCGAGGGCGTCACGCAGGACGAGCACGGCGTCGTCGTGGAGCTTCCGGACGTCGCCACCGTCAACGGTGTGGGCTACCAGTCCTTCGAGGAGGCGGTCGCTGCGGCTCAAGATGGCCAGACGGTGACGCTGCTCGCGGACACCTCGACCGACCCGCTGACAATCGACAAGGGCATCACGCTCGACCTCGGCGGCCACACGCTCTCGCTTACGGGCAAGGAGAAGCAGGACGACGCCGCCCTTACCTTCACGAGTGGCACGAGCACCATCAAGAACGGCACCATCGTCGACACCTGCCAGATTGCGCGCACGTTCGCCGTCGTGATTACCGGCCAGGGCACTGCGCTCACCATGGAGGACGCGACCCTCACGGTTCAGGTTCCGAAGTCGGGAGACGGCTACGGCATGCGCGTGCTGGACGGCGCCGAGCTCACGCTCAATGCCGGCGCGGTCGTCAACAGCGCACCCGTCTCCGGTAACACCGGCTACATCTACGGCATCAACGTCTACGGCAACGGTCACGGCGCCGCCTTCGACGAGGCGACCGCCTCCAAGCTCACGGTGAACGAGGGCGCCACCGTCGAGGCCTATGCCTTCGCGGTGAGCGGTAACGGCGACGGCACGAAGGACAACACGCTCATCACCATCAACGGCGGCACGCTCGTGAGCGAGGCTGGTCCGGCAATCTACCACCCGCAGTACGGCAAGCTCGTTATCAACGGCGGCACGCTCGATGGTTGCAGCGGCGTTGAGATCCGTGCCGGCGAGCTCACCGTCAACGGCGGCACCATCAAGGGCGATACCAGCAAGACCATCGTCTATCGCAAGGACCAAATCGGCGGCAGCAACTCCGTGGACGGCGGCGGCATCATCGTTGCGCAGCACTCCACCAAGCTGCCCGTGAAGGTGACCGTTAACGGCGGCACCATCGAGGCCAACACGGCCTTCATCCAGCACAACGTCATGGGCAACGATCAGGCGTCCATCGATAAGATCGAGATGTCCATCACCGGCGGCGAGTTCGTGGGCGCCCTGCGCTCGGATAACTTCAAGGACGCGGACGACAAGGGCTTCGTCTCCGGCGGATCGTTCAGCGACCGTGCGGTCGGAGACTACCTCGCGCCCGACGCTGCGGTGGCCGTGAACGGCGGCGAGACGCCCTACGACATCTTCCCCTCCACGGACGAGGCCCTTGAAAACGGCGGCGCGCACACCGTCGTTGACAGGCAGGGAAACACCTGGGTGTTTGCCGACAAGGACGCCGCTTCCAGCTTTGCTGGCGAGAACGGCTCCACGGTCAAGACCGTCACGCACACGGTGACTTTTGACGACTGCCTCCCCACGACGGCGAATACGGTCGTCAAGGTCGAGAACGGCACAACCGTTGCACGGCCCGCCGAGCCGGTTTGCGCGGGCTGGACGTTCGAGGGATGGTACGCCGACGCGAGCCTCACCACCCCGTATGATTTCAGCGCGCCGGTGACCGGGGACATCACGCTGTATGCCAAGTGGAGCAAGGACGCCCCCTCCATCTCCGGCGAAGAGGAGCCCCAGCCTCCCGCAGATGAGACGCTCACGAGTACCGGCGACATGGTTCCGCTTGTGACCGCGGTGATCGCGGCCGCGGGGGCGCGATGCGCCGCCGCATGAGGTAGCGCTCGCTTGCACCGGTGCGCACGCGCGAAGGAGAGCGACGGGGCGGCTTCGGCCGCCCCGTTTTTCTTTTTCTTTTTCACCGCCGATCCATCCGATCCCCATCAGGCTCCGTCGCGGCCGCCGTCACGGCGCGCCCCTCATCCATACTTTGCGTGAAATGTCTGCACGCGCGTGGCCTGCGGTAGAATCTGAGGTGAACGAGCACGGCGCGCCGCGCCCGCGCGCCCAGAGCAAAAGGAGCACCGCATGATTGATCGCTACACCCGTCCCGAGATGGGTCATATCTTCTCGCTCGAGAACAAGTACCGCATCTGGCAGGAGATCGAGGTGCTGGCTTGCGAGGCGCACGCCGAGATGGACAAGATCGGCATCACGAAGGAAGAGGCCGCGTGGATCCGCGAGCACGCGGATTTCAACAAGGACGAGGTCGACGCCATCGAGGCCGTGACCAACCACGACGTCATCGCCTTTCTCACCAACATGGGCGAGTACATCGACCGCGAGGTTCCCGAGGGCGAGCCCAAGCCGTCGCGCTGGGTTCACTTCGGCATGACGTCCTCCGACCTCGGCGACACCGCCCTCTGCTATCAGCTCGTCCAGGCCACGGACATCCTCATCGAGGATTGCCGCAAACTCGGCGAGATCTGCCTCCGCCGCGCCTTCGAGGAGCGCGACACCCTCTGCGTGGGGCGCACCCACGGTATCCATGCCGAGCCCATGACCTTCGGCATGAAGTTCGGCAGCTGGGCGTGGGAGCTCAAGCGCGATTACGACCGCCTCAAGGATGCCCGCGCGAACGTGGCCTTCGGCGCCATCTCCGGCGCGGTGGGCACCTACTCCTCCATCGACCCGTTCGTCGAGGAGTACGTCTGCGAGAACCTGGGCCTCGTGCACGACCCGCTGTCCACGCAGGTCATCTCCCGCGACCACCACGCCTACCTCGCCGGTGTGCTCGCTACCGTCGCCGCCACGTGCGAGCGCATTGCCACGGAGATCCGCAACCTCCAGAAGACCGATACCCTCGAGGCCGAGGAGCCGTTCCGCAAGGGGCAAAAGGGCAGCTCCGCCATGCCGCACAAGCGCAACCCCATCACCGTGGAAAAGGTCTGCGGCCTCTCGCGCGTGGTGAAGGCCAACGCGCAGGTCGCCTTCGACAACGTGGCGCTCTGGCACGAGCGCGACATCTCGCACTCCTCCGCCGAGCGCGTGGCGCAGGCCGACAGCTTCATCGCGCTCGACCACATGTTCCAGTGCCTCACGCGCATCGTGGACGGGCTCATCCTCTACCCGGCGCAGATGCTCGCCAACCTCAACAAGACGCGCGGGCTCATCTACTCCTCCAAGGTGCTCCTCGCCCTCGTCGAGACCGGCATCACGCGCGAGGAGGCCTACGCCATCGTGCAGGAGAACGCCATGGCCACGTGGCGCGAGGTGCAGCAGTGCGCGGGCGGCACCACGTTCCGCGAGAAGCTCGAGGCGGATCCGCGTTGCACCGTGTCTGCCGACGAGCTGGACAAGATCTTCGACCCGCGTGCCTTCCTCACGCGCGCTGGCGTGGTGTTCGATCGCCTCGAGCAGCTGAGCTTCGAATAGGCGATTACCGATGGGTTGGTTGGAACGAGTGCGCTCTCAGCCAACCCATCTCAAGACGACCCATTGAAACCCGGCTTGAATGAGTCATCGAAGGGTCATGTTCAACCCGGGTTTGCAAGGTGGAAAGGATTTCCATGGTTTCAATCGACTTTACGCCGCGCGGCGTGTGCTCGAAGAACATCCATGTCGAACTCGACGACACGGGCGAGATCATCGAGAGCGTCGCGTTCACCGGTGGCTGCAACGGCAACCTCAAAGCGGTGAGCAAGCTCGTCGCCGGGCATCCTGTGAGCGAGGTCACGCAGATCCTGCGCGGCAACACCTGTGGTCCGCGTAAGACGTCCTGCGCCGACCAGCTGTGCTGCGCCCTCGATGCGGCGCAGGAGCAGGCGAAGGCGTAGCGCATGATCTTTGATCGCAACATCTCGCGCCGCTCGTTCACGATCGGGTCCATCGCTGCGGCAGGCGCCGGCATGGCGGCGATTTCACTCACCTCGTGCTCTTCGGACAACCGTCCCTCTACCGGAGAGCCGCAGGTGGTGACCGACAGCTCGCTCATGGTCAACGTGCTCGACGGCGATTACGAGTACACGGATAGCACGCTTGCCTCGAGCGCGGCTTGGCTGCTTCCCCTCGGCACGGTGCTCTTCCATGGCGGCGGCTGCACCTGGGCGGCGGCGATGCTCACGCCGGAGTCCGTGTCGCACATCAATACGCTCGGCGTGTTGAGCCTTGCAAGCGGAAACCTCTCCACCGTGAAAGAGGAGCCAACGCAGGGCACGACGTACACGTATTTCGATGTTCGGTGCTCGGATACGGTGATGGCGTGGATCGAGATCAACTACATAGACCGCTCTTGGGTGCTCTTCGGCCAGGGACTTTCGAATGGCACGCTCACGGGCTCGCCGGTGAAACTCGATGAAGGCGACGCCGATTGGGAGCCGCCGCGCATCACAGCATGGCAAGACAGCATCGTCTGGCAGAAGATGCCGCTTTCGACGGGCTCGAAGTCCGGTGAGTCTTCGCATTGCTACATCTGGACGCTCGGCTCCGATGAGGGCGTGGACATCTGGGAATCGCACGGTAGGTTCGCGACGACGCCGCGTGTCTCGGAAAACCTGCTCACCATCACCCCCCGCGTCCACGAGGACGAGGGCGTGTACTACGGCCTTACGGCGCTCGACCTTACCACGGAGGAATTCGACCAGGTGGATCAGCTCGTGATGCCGAGTCGCGTCTCCCCGCTCGATGCAGAGTACCTCAACGGGACGTTCGCGTTTTCGGTCGAGGCATCCTACGACGGCGCGGGCAACCTCGGCAACATGGGCTCGTACTTCGGCGTCGCCGGCGGACCGTTCACCTATGTGCGCCGCGAGCCGTTGTCGCAGATCACGGGAAACGGCAGCACGTACCTCGTCAAGTCGCAGTCGTCGCACCTCATCATCGATACCGAGGCGCAGACCTATGGTGCCCTCTATTCGCCCGATCGTTCGATCCAATACGGCGACTTCCCGGCTACCGAGGGTCTTTCGAGCCAGGTGCTCACCTTCGCTACGGTGCGCAGCGCCTCCGGCGTTCCCGAGGGCGTGCAGGCGCGCGTGTTCCAGTTGTAATCTGTCGCGGTGGCGCAATCTGATGAACGTGCGCGTTTGATGCTTGAGGGGTATGGTGTGCAGCCTCATCTATTACAGATGCGGATGCGCTACTCGGTTGCCTTCGATGCCGTTGCCAAGTATCACTTCTTATGCAGGCGGGCGTTTGCCGCGGCGAGGATGCGCGCCGTCTCCGCCGCACTCGCAGGACGGCGCGGCGCGGGGCGGGCGGGGAGTTCGGCCAGCTGCTTCTCCATCCACGTCACGTCGAGCCAGCGGCCCAACTTATACCCACAAGCGTGGTGCTCGCCGCACACCGCATAGCCATGTTTCGCGTGAAACGCCACGGATGCCTCGTTGCTCGACGTGATGCATGCCTCGCTCATGACGACGCCTTGGGCACGCATGAGTTCCTCGAGCGCATCGAGCAGTACGGAACCCAACCCGCATCCTTGGTGTTCGGGCGCGAGGTAGATCGAGATCTCGGACGCCCAATCATATGCGGGGCGCTCCCTAAACGAACCGTTGTAGGCGAAGCCGACTACCCGTGAGGATGCCTCGTCGACCGCGACGAGAAAGGTCGAATGCTCGAGCTTCTGTCGTATACGCGCCTCGTATTCCTCGACGCTCGGTACGGAAATCTCGAAACTCACGTTTGTATGCTCGACGAATGGCGCATAGACCGCCAGGACCGCGGGGGCATCGGCAGGTGTCGCAGTGCGGATATAATATGTCATGGCGTCCTCCGGAAAGAATGTGCGTGACATGGAGATAATAAGCGCAGGGTGCCACCGGCGACCGACTAAAGCCCGCCAGCGGGCGTCGTCTACGCACAGTGTAGCTCCATATACGCTACAATGTGATGGTTCGATGAAGAGTGAGAAGGAGGCCTGCTCATGGCTTCGGATGCAAGAAGGATTCTGCTCGTCGAGGACGAGAAGGCGATTCGCGACGCCGTCGCAGCGTATCTCGAGCGCGAGGGCTATTGGGTCGTGGGCGTCGGCGACGGCCAGTCTGCGGTCGAGGAGTTCGAGAAGCACCAGTTCGACCTCATCGTGCTCGACCTTATGCTCCCCAAGCTCTCGGGCGAGCGCGTGTGCCGCGCGATTCGCGACACCTCCGATGTGCCGATCATCATGCTCACGGCGAAGGGCGAGGTCGAGGATCGCATCATCGGCCTCGAACTCGGTGCAGACGACTACCTCATCAAGCCGTTCAGCCCTCGCGAGCTCGTCGCCCGCGTGCGTGCCCTCTTCCGCCGCACGCACCTCGCCGACGAGCCCCAGATTGAGGTGCTCGACTTCGGCGACCTGGTCATCGACATCTCCGGCCATAAAATTCTGGTTGAGGGCAAAGAGGTTGACCTCACCGCTTCCGAGTTCAAGCTCCTCACCACGCTTGCGCGTCACCCCGGTCGCGTGTACAACCGCATGGAGCTCGTCGAGAAGGTGCTCGGCTACGATTTCGAAGGCTACGAGCGCACGATCGACTCCCATGTGAAGAACCTCCGCGCGAAGCTCGGAGACGACCCCAAGCATCCCAAGTGGCTCTTCACCGTGCACGGTGTGGGCTATCGCTTCGAGGCGCCGGCGAAGTCTGCAGAGGATAGCGCGCAAGACGCGAAGTAGCGCGATTCCCCATGCTGCCAGCCCGCGTCGAGATCGGTACAAAGCATAAGCAATCCGACGAGGCGAGTTCCCGCGCAAGCTGGAACACGCCTCGTTCCGATACGCGCTCCGGGATGAGCTATGCCACGCGCATGGCTGCCTCGTTCGCGCTTACCTCCATCATGACCGTGCTCGTGCTCGCGGGCGTGGTCGCCGTGGTGTGGAGTGGCGCGTTCATGGACTACACGCGCACGAACATGACCGATATCGCCGAGGCCACGGCGGCGCGCCTCGCCGCTGCGTACGAGTCGAGTGGGAAGTGGACGACGTCGCTGCTCTCGGAGATCGCCGATTCGAGCATCGTTTCCGAAGACATCGGCCTGCAGGTGG
>CAJLVH010000037.1 GCA_905210055.1 uncultured Enorma sp.
CCCCGCCATGTCCATGAAGTTTAAGCGCCTGCTGCCCATTCCCAAAGAGATCCGCGAGGAGATGCCGCTCTCGGCCGAAGCCGCTGCGCAGAAACCTGCGTTCGACGCCCAAGTAGCTGCGATCATGCGCGGCGAGGACGACCGTCGTCTCATGATCGTGGGCCCGTGCTCTGCAGACCGCGAGGACTCCGTGCTCGACTACGTCACGCGCCTTGCAAAGCTTGCCGAACGCGTGAGCGACAAGATCTTCATCATCCCGCGCGTCTACACGAACAAGCCGCGCACGAAGGGCACCGGCTACAAGGGGCTCCTCCACAATCCCGACCCCGAGGGTCCCTCTGACCTTCTGGGCGGCGTGAAGGCCATTCGCCGCATGCACCTGCGCGTTGCCGAGGAAACCGGCATGTTCACCGCCGACGAGATGCTCTACCCCACGAACTACCAGTACCTCATCGATGTGCTGGGCTACATCGCCGTAGGCGCCCGCTCCGTCGAGAACCAGGAGCACCGCCTCGTTGCCTCGGGCGTGCCCATGCCCATTGGCATGAAGAACCCCACCGGCGGGTCCACGAGCGTCATGCTCAACTCCATCTACGCCGCGCAGCAGCCGCAAACGTTCCTGTTCCGCAACTGGGAGGTCGAAACCACAGGCAACCCGCTCGCGCACGCCGTGCTGCGCGGGTACATTGGCGAAGACGGGCTCAACTACCCTAACTATCACTACGAGTACCTCGAGCGCCTGGCGGAAAAGTACACGAAGGAAGATTTCGCCAACCCCGCCGTAATCGTGGACTGCAACCACGACAACTCCGGCAAGCGCCCGCTCGAGCAGATCCGCATCTCGCACGAAGTGGCCGACTCCATGCGCCGCTCGGCGGAGATTCGCCAGCTCATCCGCGGCTTCATGGTGGAAAGCTACCTCGAGGACGGCAACCAACCCATCGACGGCGGCGTCTACGGCAAGTCCATCACAGACCCGTGCCTGGGTTGGGAGAAGACCGAGCGCCTCATCCTCGACCTCGCCGACCGCATCTAACGGGGGACTGCCCTCGCCGCGCGCGAGTGAGAATCTGAGTCTTGGACAGAAATTATCACGGCACGGGGAACAGGCTTCCGCGCCGCAATGCAAGTGATAATCTGAGTCCTGGACTGAATTTATCACCGAAGGGTCATTATCGGGGTCTGGCATCCAATGCCGGGCCCCTATTCGTTGAACATGCGCTTCATAAGGGGAAACTCGTTCATAACGAAGCTGTTGAGACGATCGAGCTTCTCGCTTTCCTGCCCCTTGAGCGTCACCATGCATATGGGAACCGGCGGTGCGTCGGCGGGATCCACCTTGTGCATCGCGGCGAGCGGCTTGATATCGAGCGCCTTGAGGTAGACGCCCAGCACGTAGCCCTCTTGGTACTCGAGGAAGTCGGCAACCTCGGCATCCGTCTCGATCTGCACCTGCGGTGAGGCGAGGCCGCGTTTGAGGCAGGCGGCAAGGATCGTTTCGTTGAACGCATCGATATCGTCGTTGCACAGCACCGGATACGGCTTAAGGTCCTCGAACGAGACAAGCCGCTTCCTGCGCAGGGGATGGCGCTTGCCCATGAACGCGCCGACGGAGACCGTTCCCAGCACGCGGCTCGTGCATCGAGGATCGGAGAACGCGCCGATCGTGGCCAGCGCATCGATGTTCCCCGCACGCAAATCTGCAAGCGCATCCGCACCCACGGAAAGATGAAGCGTCGTTTTAACGCCCATCATGTGGGACATGAGCTGGGAGAGCGCGCTGCATACCAGCTCGTGCTTCGCAAAAGGCGGCGAAACGAGCGCGATGCGCAGCCCTTTGCGCGTTTCTTCGGCATCGGTCTGCTGGTAGGTCTCTGCAGCGCGGACGAAGGCATCGAAGCTCGAAACCGCTTCGCGCGCGGGGCCCACGAGGTTTTTGCCGAACGGCGTGAGCAGAACCGTCCTGCCCTCGCGGAAGAACAGCGGACTGGCCAGCTCTTCCTCGAGGTCGATGATCGCCTTCGATACCGCCTGAACCGTCACGCCCTCGACGCGCGCCGCCTCCGTGAAGCTGCCGTAACAGGCTGCAAGATAAAAGTACTGCAACTGTCGAACGTTCACGGTCTCGCTCCCCACCAAAACACCCGCCTGATTTAAATGAGCAGGCGGGTGATCACGCTACGATTATGCGCTGTACAGCGAACTGAGCTATCCGACTACCCTACTTGCTCTCATTCATGATACGCGACGCAGCAACGATCGCGACGAAGGAGTAGACGGCGAAGATCAGGTTCAGGTAGATGGGGGCACCGCCCGTCTCGCCGCGGAACGTCATGCCCATGCCGGCAAGGTTCAGAACCACGAGCAAGCCGGAGACGTAGATAAAGGGCTTCAGCATGGCGTCATGCTTGGCAGCGCGCAGGCCGATGATGCCTGCGACCAGCATAAACACACCAATGACCGCAAGGATGATGCCATACATCATGGCGACCTCCGTGCCGTCTTCGATGGTGCCCTCGGCAAGCGGCGCGGCGAAATACATGATCGAAGCGGTAGCGATCGCGACGATGCCGAAAAGGAAATAGAACAAGCCCGTTCCCTTAACGATCGTGCGATTCTTCGTCATCTCGTCCACCATGGTAATAACCTCTCTATCTGGGCGTTTGCCCTCGTCAATTGCAGCAGCATATGTGAAGCGCGCAAGCGCGCCGTAGCCGCACGGTACAAGGTCGGCTAGTTTACGGAGAGCTCTGGAACAGGTCAAAGAAAAACGGCAACTATCAACCAACGCTTGATAATTGCCGTTTCTTAGAAACTATGTTCAGAACAATTTACCCCAGGCGCGAGGCGTTCTTCTTCGCACGGGAGGCGTAGAAGACCGCAGTCGCGACGGCGGCGGCATAGATGGCGTTCATCCATACGGGACCCTGGCCGCCGAAGACACCCAGGCAGACCTCGGCGATGTTCACAACCACGAGAATCGAGCCGAGCACGATGAAGCTGCCGAGGCGGCTCGGGTTGTTGGCGCCGCGCGCGCCCATGATGCCGGCGATGAACTCGAACACGCCCGAAACACCCAAAACGATGCCTGCGACCAGCGCAAGCGCCTCGCCGTTCTTGAACATGGAGGCGGCGAGCGGCGCCCCCGTGAACATAAGGATGGAGGTAACGACGGCAAGGATACCGACCACCATGAGAAACAGGCTGATGCCCTTAACAATCTGGCATTCTCTCGACATATATGTCTCCTTTTGCGTTCTCTCTGAGCTAACGATGGGCGACGATTGCGCGCATCCCCGCCCTGCGCCACATACTATACCGCGCTTCAACCGCCATGCAATTATGGAAAACGACTCCGGCGCGACGAGCTCGACGAGGTACCTCCGAGCTGCACCGCTGATTTCTTACTAAAGAAGCATCCCGCAGCTCACCTCGATACGCTATGATTGAGCGACTGCATAGATCGACCACGGTACCTGCAGCTAATGCGAGCAAGGATGTGATATGGAAGACCTTACTAAGTCGCAAGAGACAGAGCTCGAAGACTTCGATCTTCCCGGCAACGACCTCGACCCTAACACGCCCACACCAGCGGAGCAGAAGAAGATCCCGCTCGTCGTGAAGGTCTACGGCTTCCTGTGCCTGATCGACGGCATCGTCACCATTCCGACGATCGCCATGTTCATCGGCCTCGTCGCATGGGCGCTCAACACCGATCCAAGCCTGATCACGGTGGGCACCAACCCCACGCTTCCGGTCGTCTTGCTCATCATCTCGCTCGTCGTAACCACCGCGAACGCCGTAGCGCTCATCATCTTCGGCCGCTCACTCCTGCATAACAGGCGCCGTCACGCCGCGCGCATCTCGCATGCGCTCATCGCCACGACCATCGTGCAGGTCCTGCTCAAGCTCATGCTCTCGGGTCTTGATACGAGCATCATCACCGATGCGGTCCAGCTGGTCATCGTGATCACGCTTTCCATCACCGTAGACCCCACCCTTCGCGAAGAGCGCAAGCTGCAGCGCAACCTCCGCGACATGGTGGATCGCCAGGCGGCCCAAGCCGGCATGCTCGGTCGCGATATCGAGGGCAAGGGCTTCATCGAGCTCAACTTCTTCAACCTGTTCTGGGTCTTCGTGGTGTGCTGCTTCCTTGGCCTCATCATCGAGACGATCTACCACATGGTCGTGGTGGAGCCCGGCGTGTACCAGGATCGCGCGGGACTGCTCTTCGGCCCCTTCTCGCCCATCTACGGCTTCGGCGCGCTCCTCATGACGGTGGCGCTCAACCGCTTCTACAAGGCGAACCCCATCATCATCTTCGTGGTGAGTGCCATCATCGGCGGACTCTTCGAGGCGGCGACCGCATGGTTCATGCAGGTGGGCTTCGGCGCCACGGCGTGGGATTACAGCGGCTCCACGATCTTCGGCCTCTTCCCCGATCCTATCGCCGTGATCTTCGGCGGCCGCACGAGCACGCTCTTCATGTGCATGTGGGGTGCGCTCGGTTTCGTATGGATCAAGCTCTGCCTGCCGCGTCTCTTGAAGCTCATCAATCTCATCCCGTGGAAGCTCCGTTACTCGCTCACCACACTCTGCGCCCTGCTCATGCTTTTGAACGGCATCATGACGCTGCAGGCGCTCGACTGCTGGTACGAGCGACTGTCCGGCACTGCGGGCGACACGCCCGTCGAGGAGTTCTACGCCAGGAACTTCGATAACGACTACATGCAGCACCGCTTCCAGAGCATGGAGATCACGCCCGAGGATTCCGGCCGCGTGGACACCGCTGCCTAGCACGCGAATCTGACCTTAGATCTTGTGCTGCAACCTCTTGCAACAAAGCCCGCCGACGTTCGTGCCGGCGGGCTTTTTTCATGCGAGAGACAAAGGTCGATAAGAGCCTGGTCCTCGACTCAACGTATCACTTGAGTGCGAAGAAGGCAGCGCTGGCGGCGGGCATGCTGAGGATGCCGGCCGCGAGCGTCGCAGGGTCGCCTAGCGTGTAGATCGTGCAAGCCGCCTCATACGGGCACGGGATCTCGACCGGGCGCGCGGCGGGATTGAGCGCCACGAGCACGCGCTTGCCGCCCGGTACGAGCTCGCCCTCTGCCGTGCGCTCGCTCCGCAGATACACGAGCGGGTACGCATCCTTTTCGCAGTGCACGAACTCCACGGAACCCATCGCACCAAGCGCCGGCGTCGTGCGGCGCAGCGCGATGAGTCGCTGCACCTCGCTCCAAAGCGAGCGCTCGTCTGCCATCTGATCCTCGGCGGTCGGGGCGTCGGGGGCGTCATCCTGCTGAATGTAAAGCTTGCTGGCCGGCGCGTTCGAGAACCCCATGTTCCCACCACTTCCCCACTGCATGGGCGAGCGGGCTCCGGTGCGGATATAGCCGCCCTCCACCGAGGTCACGTCGAGGTGCCGCATGCCAATCTCGTCGCCGTAGTACACGAACGGGCAACCTGGCATGGACATGATGAACGCGAACGCCATCTTCATCTCCTCCGGGTCGAGGAAACGGCGCAGACGCTCCATGTCGTGGTTGCCGGAGGGGATGCACATGAGGCCGCGGCCGTCCGTGAGGTCGAGGTTGCGTTGGTACGTGGCGACGAATTCACTTGCATCGCCCGCGCCCTCGCGCGCGAAGAACGGATGCTCGCAGCGGAAGAGATCCAAGTAGTGCGACGTGCCGAACTGCAGCAGGAAGTCCATGTGGAAACCCGCGCGAATCGTCTTATCGGGCTCTCCCCATTCGGAGATAAGGACGGCATCGGGGTAACGTTCGTCCAGAAACGCACGGATATCCTTCCACACCTTGATGGTGCCCTCCTGACCGGGGTCGTTCTTCACGAGTGACCCCGCCATATCGCAGCGGAAACCGTCGCAGCCGCGCTCAAGCCAAAACGCCATGACATCTTTCATGGCCTGGCGCGTGGCGAGCGCCTCGGGCGAATCCATAGCGCTTTGCCAGGGTTCTGCGACCTCGGCGAATCCGTAGTTCAGCGCCGGTTGGAGCGCATAGAAGTTCACCGCGACGGCACCGTCGCGCTCGGAGACGCCGCGCAGCACGCCGTTCACCCCGGGGACGTCGCCCACCGGCGTCCAAACGCTATCCGTCCACACATAACGACCGGTATATTCGTTCGCCTCCGCTTGCTGGGAAGCCTGGAACCACGGGTGCTCGATAGAGGTATGACCGGGCACAAGGTCGAGCAGTACGTGTATGTCGCGTGCATGCGCCTCGTCGAAGAGCCGCACGAGGTCGTCGTTCGTGCCGTAGCGCGGGGCGACCTGACAGTAGTCTGCAACGTCGTAGCCAGCATCGCCGAACGGAGAAAGGAAGCAGGGATTCAACCACAAGGCGTTGCACCCCAGGTCGCGAATGTAGTCGAGCTTTTCGATGACACCCGGCAGGTCGCCTATGCCGTCGCTGTTCGTGTCGAAGAAACTTTGCGGATAGATCTCGTAAAAGACGGCATCGTTCAGCCAGCTGCTCATAGCGAGCTCCAATCTCCTCGCGCGGATTCGGCTCGCGCCCATGGTACTACAGCAGCCGCGCCACATCTGCGACGGGTACGTTTGCGTTGGCCGCCTGCAATGTAAAATAACCCCAGCGACTTTTTTACATCGCATTGCAAAAGAACCGAAGCAGTGCATGTCTTTCAATGCGATGTAAAAAAGTCGCTGGGGTTATTTTACATTGCAGGCATAAGGTCGTCTCCGTCGATGACCTGCATCCAAGCGATGTAGACGTTCGGGTAGTGGCTATAGAGCACCTGCATCACATTGATATCCATGAGCAAGTCGCGCATGACCGACGTCACACCGCCCACCGAGGCAAGGTCTTCCACCGTGGGCACCTGGCGCCCCAGCTCCTCAACCAAAGCATCTACCCGCGCGCGATCCTCCGGCACGTAGGGAGACTCCGTGCCCACGTTCTCCTCAAACGCCACCTGCATCTCGTCGTAATGCTCGTTGAACGCCGCGTCACCCACGCCCGGCAGGTAGAAATCACGTCCGTAGCGGCGATATCCCCACGACTCAAGCGGCAGGCGCGGCACGAGGTCGCTCGGGTTCATGATGTTGAAGATGTTGTCGTAGAGCGCTTCATGCGCGTGCGCGACCGGCGTCACCGTGGGCGTGGCGAACGTGTAGCAGTAGATGTTCTCGAGCGGTGCGAGCGGACTCAGTCCCTGTGTGCGCTCGTTCGCATAGGCGGCTGCAAGATTCGCCGTCGCGGCTCCGCGCGAGTGCCCGCAGAAGAGCAGCGACACGTCGCCTACCCCGTTGAGCTCCACATCCTCGGTGATGCGCTGCTCAAGGTCGTCGACGATCTCCTGAGCGGCGCGCGCGAAACCCTCGTGGTCGATCGCGTCCATGTCGTAATCCGAAGCATCACCCATGTTGAGGTCGCTCAGCCATTCCGACCCATAGCTGCCGCGAATCGCCACGAGGTAGAGCGTCCGCGTGTTCCCATCGCCATCGGTGATGCGCTTCGTTGCAACGGAATACGCCACCACGTCGTCCGTGCCGGTCAAGAAGTCTACAACCTCGTCGAAGACCTCGCTGCGATACTGGTACGACGCCGTCGAGATGTCGTCGAATCCCAGCTCCGCAAGCGCCTCCTCCATATACGCCGGTGCGTCGCTCCCCTCCTGATAGTAGGCGGATTCCGCGTTCGCCACCGCCGAGAGCACCGAGCACGTCGTCGCAAGCTCATGATTGTAGACGGTCGGGTCTTGGAAGAACCAGCGATCGTCCCAGGCAACATCGGTCGCGACCTGTTGCCCCTCGGTCGCAGCCATGCTCGTGTAGCTCACCCGTGCCGTGAAGGCACCCGTCTTGCCCGAGGAATCCTCGAGCTCACGCGGAGCACTCGGGGCCTCGACCGCAGCGATTCCCAGGCTCTCCTCCCTGAGGCGCCGCTCGACAGCGATGCCGAGCAACGTGCCCACGGCAACCACGACCAGCACGAGTGCTAACGCAATGCGCTTCGCCCAGCGATGCCTGCCCTTCAAGCGCGGGGCGTCATCTCTTGCCTGCCTGCCCGCGGCCTCAGCCTGTCTGTCTGCAGCCTCAGCCCGCCTGTTCAAATCCTCTGCCTGCACGTCCATAACTCCTCGCTTCGCGGCGTCGCAGCGCGCCGTTCGAATTGCTTACCTACCGAACCCCGCTTACGGATGACACCCGCCGCACGGCTCATATCCTCGGGCGATGAGCTCGTCGCGCGTGCCGGTGTACTCCTCCCGATTGCGAGCGCTCATATCGTCGACCGAATCGCAGTCGGGCATATGGAACTTCATGGAACTCGTGTTCAACACGTACGTAGTCTCCACCGCTACGCCCTGCTCCCCCGACCCGGCAGAAGCGGACTCCACACGCCAGCTCTCGCCCGTCTCGTAGTCGATCTGGAGCCCGGGCTGCACGTTGAAGCAGTACACGTTGAACGAGACGCCCGTGCCGCCATCCTCGACAGACTCCGCCTCCATGTGCACGCCGCGCGCCATGAGTTCGTCGCCCACGAAGACGGGCGTCACACGGTACAGCACATGGTTACCCGTTTCCCACACGTAGTCGGCGACCTCGTTCTCATAGGGCAGCATGCCCTCGTGATTCAGGTAATTGGTACCGGTAATGAGGTTGCGTTCGTTCGCGTTCTCGCCGGCGAGCTGAAACCCAATGAGATGGCAACGGTTGTAGATGTTCTGGTCGGGAACGATGTCATCGTAGAACGTGGCCTGCCAACCCGATGGGTGCACCTCGCTAATGTCCTCGCGCTCCTCGGTGGGCATGGTCTCCTCGCCTACAATCGCCATGGTAACACCGCAACGACCGAGGCTATCGAGGTTCGAGTAATACTCCGAGGGGCCGTCGAGGTCTTCTTCGGTGAAATTGGGTTTGTCGCCGTTTACCTCGACAGCCGGCTCTCCAGCATATTCGGGGAGTTCGGCTTCGTCGAGCCGACCCGCCTCGAGGGCAGATTCGTTTACCGATACTGCCTCGCCCGCGCCGTCCACGCCTCCGGCGCTGCTGCAGCCAGCAGCGCCCGCAAGCGCAAACAGGCATGCGAACGCGAGCACGAGCGCCTGCGCGGCATGCGCCCGCAGGTGTTTCGTCCAAAGAAGCGTTGACATCGATGGTCCCCCTACTCTCGAACAAAGGGTATCTTATCGAGGGCGTGTAAACGATTTTCACAGGCCGTGCGGACATCTTTCGGCTTTACCTCAACCAACGGTTTACGGCAACGAATGTGTGTATCATGTTCAACGCAATGCATGGCGTATCGGCAGCGAAAGCGATGCCCTCGCGCAACCTTGGGAAAGGATTTGCCCATGAGCCTCGTATCGGAGTTCAAGGATTTCATCAACCGCGGCAACGTGATGGACATGGCCGTCGGCGTTATCATCGGCGGCGCGTTCACCTCCATCGTGACGTCGCTCACCAATGACATCATCAACCCGCTCATCAAGCTCGTGAGCGGCGGCGGCACAGAGATCTCCGGCCTCACCATCCCCGTTCCCGGCACCGAGAACGGCATCGACTTCAGCTCGTTCATCAGCGCCATAATCAACTTCCTCATCGTCGCCGTCGTGGTCTTCCTCATCGTGAAGGCATTCAACAAGGCGCAGAACCTCGGCTCCGGCCTCACGAAGGGCCTCACGAGCAAGGTGCTCGGCAAGGACGGCGAAGAGATCGAGATTGAGATGGTGCCTCCCACCTGCCCGTTCTGCCTCGAGGAGGTCAAGGAGGGCGCAACCCGCTGCCCGCACTGCAGCGGCGAATTCCCCGAGCCCGCCGCTCCCACTCCCAAGCAGTAACGCGCACACCACATGTAAAATAACCCCAGGGGTTTTTAACATCGACGGCACCGCGGAAAGCCAGCGGAGCTGCTTCGTTAGCTAAAAACCCTGGGGTAGTTTTTCGTTCGCTAGAATGTGACGTTACCAAAC
Source organism: uncultured Enorma sp. (assembly GCA_905210055.1). GTDB lineage: Bacteria > Actinomycetota > Coriobacteriia > Coriobacteriales > Coriobacteriaceae > Enorma. The sequence goes on from CAJLVH010000037.1 coordinate 9,955, forward strand.
TCCGAAAGCTTGAGCCCCGGGTTGTGCTCAACCGCCCAATCCACGTTCCACGGGCTCGTGAAGAGCAGCAGCTTGCCACCGCGCATGTCCTCCACGCGCAGCGTGTCGCGCGTGAGATTGAGCGCGGCAACGTCCACCTCCCCAGGCTCGTTCGCTATCCAGCGGATGTCCGTGTAGCCAAGCGGCTGGCGACGCACTTCCACGCGATACTCGCTCTTCAGGCGCTGCTCGAGCACATCGAACTGCAGAGTGCCCACCACGCCCACGATCACGCTCTCCATGCCGGCGCCGAGCTCGCGGAAGATCTGGATGGCGCCCTCTTGGGCGAGCTCCTCCATACCCTTCACGAACTGCTTGCGCTTCATGGTGTCCACCTGGCTCACGCGGGCGAAGTGCTCGGGCGCGAAGGTGGGGATGCCCGCGAACTGCACGCGCGCGGACGGGACGCAGAGCGTGTCGCCGATGGAGAACATGCCCGGGTCGAAGAGCCCCACGATGTCGCCGGCGTATGCCTCGTCCACCGTGGCGCGGTCGTCGGCCATCATGGCGGTGCCCGTCGCAAGCTTGATCTTTCGCCCGCCCTGCACATGCAGCGCATCCATGCCGCGCTCGAACTTGCCGGAGCAGATGCGCAGGAAGGCGATGCGGTCGCGATGGTTCTTGTCCATGTTGGCCTGGATCTTGAACACGAAGCCCGAGAACGGGTGCTCCACCGGGTCGACCGGCTCGCCCGTGAGCGCGTCGGTGTGGGCGCTCGGCGCGGGCGCGAGGCGCAGGAAGTCCTTCAGGAACGGCTCCACGCCGAAGTTCGTGAGCGCCGAGCCGAAGAACACCGGTGAGAGCTTGCCCGTGCGCACGGCCTCGAGGTCGAACTCGTGATCCGCGCCGTCCAAGAGCTCGATGTCGTCCATGAGCGCATGGTGGTTTTCCTCGCCGATGAGCTCGTCGAGCTCGGGGGCGCCGAGCTCCGCCTCGATTTCGCCCACCTTCTTCGTAGCGTTCGCATGGCCATCGCCCTCGAAGGCGATCACACGACGGCTGGCGCGGTCGAACACGCCGCGGAAGTTCCGGCCGCAGCCAATCGGCCAGTTCATGGGGTACGTGCCGATGCCCAGCACGGTCTCGATCTCTTCCATGAGCTCGAAGGGGTCGCGGATCTCGCGGTCGAGCTTGTTCACGAAGGTGAAGATGGGGATGCCGCGCAGAGCGCACACCTTGAAGAGCTTCTCCGTCTGCGCCTCGACGCCCTTGGCGCCGTCGATCACCATGACCGCCGCATCCGCCGCCATGAGCGTACGGTACGTGTCTTCCGAAAAGTCCTGGTGGCCAGGGGTGTCGAGGATGTTCACGCAGCAGCCGTCGTAGGTGAACTGCAGCACGGAGGACGTCACGGAAATGCCGCGCTGCTTCTCGATATCCATCCAGTCGGAGACCGCGTGCTTGGCCGAGCTCTTGCCCTTCACCGATCCGGCACTCTGAATGGTGCCGGTGTAGAGCAGGAGCTTTTCCGTGAGCGTGGTCTTACCTGCGTCCGGGTGCGAGATGATGGCGAACGTGCGGCGCGAGGCCACTTCCTCCGCAAGGCTTGGCATGTAGTTCCCTTCGTGTGTAATCTAACCTGCGGTATTGTAGCTGGTTCGCGCCAAGCGTGCACGCACGCAATGGGTTGGTTGGGGACGTGTTCCTTTCAACCCATTTCTGCCATTAGGGACTGCCCCCATGGCAGGCCGTCAATGGCAGGCTCAGCCCAGCGGCTTCTCTGCGCAGGTCGCCCAGTACGTGGGAATGCCCAGCTCGTGCAGGCGACCGGAGCCGTTCGTGTCCTCGTACAGGTCGACGATGCGAAAGCCCGCCTGGATCTGCCCGCGCACCTGCTCGTCGAGCGTGTGCGAGAACTGCATGCCCCACTCGGGGAGCTCTTCGGCGGGGATGAGCGACGGGTCGCGTAGCGGGTTGAACGACAGGCCGCGCACGATGCGCTCCTCGTCGTCATCGACTACGTAGTTGAACCCGTTGTCGAGCCCCGCAAGCAGGCGTCCGCCGGGCGCGAGCACACGGAAGCACTCGCGCCACACCGGCTGCACATCTTCGATATAGCAGTTCGACACCGGGTGAAAGATGAGGTCGAACGATCCGTCCGCGAACGGCAACGGGCGCGTCATATCTGCCCGGACTGCGTCGATGACGTAGCCCTCGCGCTCCGCTACCACGCGCTCGGAGGCAATCTGCGCTTCGGAGTAGTCGAGCACCGTACACACCGCACCCATCGCGGCGAAGATGGGCATCTGCTGCCCACCACCTGCGGCAAGCCCCAGCACGCGTTTGCCGCGCATGTTCGGGAAGAACCACGTGCGTGGCACCTCGCGCGTGGGCGTGAGCACCATGGACCAGTCGCCGGCACACGCCGCCTCAAAGCACTCATGGCAGATAGGCGTGCCCCACTCCCAGCCATCGGCGACCCACTGGTCGATGATTTGAGCGTTTAGGTCGGTGTATGAGGCGGCGTCCCTCGAGACAGCGGGTACTGAATCCGCATGCTCCCTGTCCATCGTCCTCCTATCTGAATAAGCTGTACTGCAGTCCATAACCTTTCGCCACCGATATACTATTCGAAAACCTTCGCGAAAGAGAGCCCATGCACCAACCACACACTGCCCAACGCATACTCGTCGTCGGCTGCCCCGGCGCGGGGAAGAGCACGTTTGCACGAAAGCTGCGCGACGCGCTCGACCTGCCGCTCGTCTACCTCGACATGCTCTGGCATAAGCCCGATCAAACGACGGCCACACGCGAGGAATTCGACGTCGAACTCGATGCGGTCTTGCGGCAAAACCGCTGGATCATCGACGGCAACTACGCCCGCACCCTGAAACGCCGCCTCGAACGGGCGGAAACGGTGTTCCTGTTCGATCTGTCCGCCGAGGAGTGCCTTGCGGGCGCAGCGGCACGAATCGGGCATCCTCGCGAGGACCTGCCGTGGATAGAGCGCGAACTCGATGCGGAGTTTGCCGAATATATCCGTCGCTTCCCTACCGACCAGCTACCGCAGCTGCTCGCAACCCTCGACACGCGCCCGCGCAGCACCTCGCTCATCACGTTTCATTCACATGAAGAAGCAGATGCGTACATCGAGACGTTGAAGAACGCCCAGGAATAGCGCGGCGTTTGCTCGACACGAGTCAATTGAGCTGGTTGTGAGCCGGCTGAACCCGTCCCCAATGGCGAGCCGCCCACCAGCCAATAACCCCCGTCCCCAATGGCGAGCCGCCCACCAGCCAATAACCCCC
>CAJLVH010000038.1 GCA_905210055.1 uncultured Enorma sp.
TCGAGTGCGCGAACGCGTTCGCACCTACGATCGCCTTGTTCGCCTGCACCGTCATGCCGGTGATCGAGCTCACGAGCTTCGAGGCGCGCGTGAGTTCCTGCGTCACGATGTCCGTGTGCGCGTCGAGCTCCTGCCCGTGCATGCGAATCGCCATGACGACCTCTTCGAGTGCGGTGTTGCCGGCGCGCTCGCCCAGGCCGTTCACGGTGCATTCGACCTGCGTGGCACCGTTGCGCACCGCCTCGATGGCAAGCGCCGTCGCCATGCCGAGGTCGTTGTGGGTGTGCACGGAGATGGTGACGTCCTCGATGCCGTCCACGCGCTCGCGCAGGTCGCGAATACGCGCGCCGAACGCCCATGGCATGTTGTAGCCCGTCGTGTCGGGGATGTTCACAACCGTGGCGCCCGCCTTCACCGCGGCCTCGATGATCCGCACGAGGAAATCCTGATCCGCGCGGCCGGCATCTTCGGCATAGAACTCGACATCGTCCACGAAGCTGCGGGCAAGCTTCACGGCATGGATGGCACGCTCGATGGCCTCGTCCTCGGTCATGCGCAGCTTGTCGCGCAGGTGGCTCGGAGAAACGCCCAGGCCGGTATGGATGCGCGGGCGCTTGGCGGTCTTCAGCGCCTCGGCCGCGACCTCGATGTCCTTATCGACCGCGCGCGTGAGGCCGCATACCGTGCACGCGTCGCCCGCGATGCGGCCGATCTCTTCCACGCTCTTGAAGTCGCCGGGGCTCGAGATGGGGAAACCCGCCTCGATGACGTCGACGTTCATGCGGATGAGCTGGCGCGCGATGACGAGCTTCTCCTCGGTGTTCATGCTCGCGCCGGGCGACTGCTCGCCGTCGCGGAGCGTGGTATCGAAGATGTGGATCTTGCGGGTCATGGTTCCTCCTGTCTTAGCTGGGCTGGCTGCCCGCGCCGGGCGTACGTAGCAGGAGGCGTATCGCGTATGTTCGCGGAATATGAAGAAGCACCCCGTCGCGATGCGCCCTGCTCGTCGGGCTTGATACGCGATGGGGTGCTTCAAAAGGTCGAATAATCCGAGCGGGACGAAGTACCCTAGCGCGTACCAGCGCTTAGTAGTAGCTCGTCTAGGGATAGAAGCTGCGCAACACAGAACGCCGCCTGGGCGGTGGCGATCCCGTTGTTGGCCTGGTGCTTCATGTCCCATCCTCTCGCTCGCAGCCACCGGGTGAACCGGCGGTCACTGCATTGGGGTAAAGTGTACCACAAGGCTCGACCGTGCCCGAGGTAAATTTACCCCAGGGGTTTTTAACATTGCACAGAAAGGCACCCCGAGCAGGAGACCTACTCGGGGCGCAGATGTTAAAAACCCCTGGGATAAAATTACACGCTAGCTGCGTTCGGCCATGTCCATTTGATGGTCACAGAAGTCATGGCGATCGATCTGTTGGCGCACCACATCCCAGCTTGCCTCCGACTCGAAAAGCGAGCTATTGAACTGCGTGACGGCGTCACCGCTCGCATTGGCGAACGCGCGCTCGAGCTGGCTTCGATCGAAGGCGTACACATCGGCATCGTGATGCTCGTCATATGCCTCGTGGACGACCACGTTCAAGTACTGCAGGTTGGGATAGGCGCTGAATGCAGCGGCTGCGTTGTACACGATCGCGCGGTCGATAGCATCGCCATCGATGTCCTCCGAAACGTTCACGTAGTAGACCTCGAACGTGCCCGCGTTGATCGAGCCGGTTTCATCCGCAGAGACATACGAACCCAGGGGCAAGTTCTCGAAGAACACGCTCGACGGCTGACTGTCGCCAGTATACGCCTGCAGCGTCGTGGGGTCATGCGCGTCGATCTCGTCGAGCACCGCCATGGTGGCCTCGTACTCGCGCTGGTCTTCAGGATCGCTGAAGGTTGGCGTGTCCGAAGTATTCGTGTTGGCACCGGCGCCGCTGCCACCCCCGGTGCCTTGGTTGTCGCCATTGTCCGTCTGCCCAGCATCTCCTGCCACCGTCGCGTCGACGACGTCTTCGACCGTATCTTCCAACTGGTCGCCAGTCGGCTCGAGCACGACGTTCCACAAAACCGTTGCCACGAGAATCACCGCGATGACCGCCGCCGCAACGACCAGGATCTTCAGCCAGGGGTTCGCATGCTCCGAAGCATCGGCGGTGGATGCCGTCGCGGGTGCGGGCTGAACTACCGTAGCAGCAGCGCCCTCCGTCGCAGCGTCTTCTTCACAAGTCGACTCGCCCGCATCGTCATCGGATGCGTGCACAGCCGTCGGCTCCGCATCTTCAGACGCACTGGATGCCGCACCTTCGAACGCGTCTTCGCCTTCACCCGCAAGCACATCGTCGATGCTCGTGATGCTCGCCTTTGCCTGCGCGAGCGCCTCGGCTTCGCCCATGCCGCCTGCGACATAGTCCTCGTAGCGTGCGACCAGGTTCCCGTAGATCTCTTCTTTGAGCTCGATCATCTCGGCCGTGAGCACCCGACCTTCGAACAGATGCTCGACGTACATACGCAATTCGTTCATCGGTCTCCTCCGTTCTGCCTCAGCAGCCTGTCGATGATGCGGCGCACGCGCACCCAGCGCTCCTTCGCCTCATCGAGTTCGATTGCGCCGTTCGGCGTCACGCGATAGTACTTGCGGCGCGCGCCCTGCGTTTCATCACCCCAGTAGCTCTCAACGAATCCCTGCTTTTCCAGCCTCTTGAGGCTCGTGTAGAGCGACGGCTCCTTCATCTCGTACTCGCCTTGGCTCGCCGTGGCGATTTCCTTTAGGATCTCGTAACCGTAGCTGTCGCCATTCGTGAGGGTACATAGGATGATTGCATCGATGTTTCCTCGGATGAGGTCGCTTACCGCGTCTCGCGTCGTCATGGGCTCACCTCCTGGCAATCGACATCGGGCGCCTATTCTCGCCCGCTGTGCCCACTGTAACATAGAGTACTATGTGTGTCGATATACTTTTTGAGGAATATATTCCTTGAACGTGAGTCTCCTTGTACGCGAGCCTCCTCGTCTGAGCCTTTTTGCTCCAGAATAGACTGTTGAAGTCCTTGATTTGACCATTTCACGCATCCAAAACCGTCAAATCAGGGACTTTAATTACGCATACCGTGTGCACGTGACGGCGGTGCCGGTTGCAGCTGCCACGCCGAAGGAAGGGCGGTGATGCTGCTCGTCGCTCCCCGCCGGCGCGCGGCCTGGCATGGCCGTTGCAACCGGCACCGAGGTCATGCTGCGGCATGAAAAAAGCCCGGCTGCCAGAGGGGCAACCGGGCTTTCTGTGGATAGCTGCTGTTAGCGGGCGCGGGCTACTCAGCCATGAAGTCGCGGGTCACGGACGAGTCGACCTTGACGCCGGGACCCATGGTGGAGCTGAGCGCGATGCTCTTCACATAGCGACCCTTGGCGGAAGACGGCTTCACGCGCAGAATCTCGGTGTAGAGCGCGGCGTAGTTCTCGACGAGCTTCTGATCGTCGAAGGAGACCTTGCCCACCGGCACGTGGCAGATGCCGTAACGGTCGGCACGGTACTCGACGCGGCCGGCCTTGAGCTCGCCGACCATCTTGGCGACGTCCATGGTCACGGTGCCGAGCTTGGGGTTCGGCATGAGGCCACGGGGACCAAGGATCTTACCGATGCGACCGACCTTGGCCATCATGTTCGGCGTAGCAATCGCAGCGTCGAAGTTGATCTCGCCACCCTGGATAGCGGCCACGAGCTCGTCGGAGCCGACGACATCGGCGCCAGCCTCTTCAGCCTCGCGAGCCTTCTCGCCCTCGGCGAAGACGGCCACGCGGACGGTCTTGCCGGTGCCATGAGGCAGGGAGATGGAGCCACGGATGTTCTGGTCGGCCTTACGGGTGTCGATGCCCAGACGGAAGTGCGCCTCGACGGTCTCGTCGAACTTGGCGGGAGCGACCTCCTTCACCAGGCGGACAGCCTCGAGCGGCTTGTAGAGCTTGAACTTCTCGACCTTCTCCGCAGCGGCGCGGAAATTCTTTCCATGCTTCGGCATGTTCTACCTCCTGTGGTCACAGGGCTCGTGCCCTCCCACATCGTTGCGCGCCCTATTGCGCGCGAGCGGCTTCACCGGAGCGGTAAACCCGCAAACGGGTGCGCCATCTCGACGCACCCGTAGAAAGCAACGTTACTCGGCGATGGTCACGCCCATGGAGCGGGCGGTACCGGCGACGATCTTCTTAGCGGCCTCGATGTCGTTGGCATTGAGGTCGGGCATCTTGATCTCGGCGATCTTGGTGAGCTGCTCGTCGGTGAGCTGGCCAACCTTGTCGCGCTGCGGCACGGCGGAACCACTCTTGAGCTTGAGCTCCTTCTTGATGAGGTGCGCCGCCGGCGGAGTGTGGCACTCGAAATCGAACGTGCGATCCTCGAAGACCGTGATGACGACGGGGATGACGTCGCCCATCTTGTCCTGCGTGGCGGCGTTGAACGCCTGGCAGAACTGCATGATGTTGACCTGGGCAGCACCAAGGGCGGGACCCACGGGGGGCGCCGGGTTGGCCTGGCCGGCAGGAATCTGAAGCTTGATGACGGTTGCAACCTTCTTATCAGCCATCTCAAAACCTTCCTGAACCGAAAGTGAAGTAAATCAAACGTATCGTTAGCGAACCTGCGTTAGAAGCACGCCCCCAGATGAGCGGTCCGGGAGCGAAGCGCCGGCGCGCGAACAACCAACCTTACAGCGCCACGACGATCTGGTCGAAACCAAGCTCGACGGGCGTATCGCGGCCGAAAATCTGGAGGATGACCTTCACCTTGCCAGATTCGGCGTTGACCTCGGAAACCATACCGTTGAAGTCCGCCAAGGGGCCGGAGGTCACGCGCACCGGCGTACCCACCTCGAGGTCGACGGACATCCGCTTGGGAGCCTCGCCCTTCTTGGACTTGCGCATCATCTTGTTGTATTCATCGCGCGAAAGCGGCGACGGCTTGCCATTGGCGCCGAGAAAACCGGTGACACCGGGCGTGTTACGCACACAAGTCCAGGCGTCGTCGTCCATCTCCATGCGCACAAGCACATAGCCCGGGAAGATTTTGACGTCCTTGGTCTCGCGCTTGCCACCCTCTTTGATCTCGGTCACGCTCTCCATGGGAATCTCGATGTCGAAGATGCGATCCTGCATCCCCATGGTTTCGATGCGATGCTCGAGGTCGGTCTTGACGCTCTTCTCGTAGCCGGAATAGGTGTGGACAACGTACCAACGCTTCGACATGGCCTAGCTCCTTAATCCAGAGATGAGGAAGAGACCCTCGCCGATCACGAAATCGAGTGCGGCGATAACGATGCCAACGACCACGAGAGAAGCGCACACCACGATCGAGTAGTTGATGAGCTCCTTCTTGCTGGGCCAAGTGACGCGACGCATCTCGGTACGCACCGCGGCAAGATAGTTGCGAATGCCACCGAAGAAGCCGGGCTTGGCGCCCTTCTTGCTCTTCGCCTTCGCCTTATCCTTCTCTTTAGCGGCCTTCATCTCAGCCTTAGCGCGTGCAACGCTCTTCGAAGCGCTCTCGGTCTCCTTGGAGCCCTTGTGCGAGACGGATTTCTTGGCAGCAGAAGCGGCCTCAGCCTTGGCAGGAGCGGCGGGCGCCTGCGCGCTGCGCTGCGAAGCCTTCTTCTTGTTCTTCTTGTTGGCCATGGTCGCTACCTCCAGGCGCAAAGCGCCTAACACAGGAAACCGTAAGCCCCGAAATCGAGGCTTACGGATTGAAGACTGGCACGCCAGGAAGGACTCGAACCCTCAACACTCGGTTTTGGAGACCGATGCTCTACCAATTGAACTACTGGCGTGTAAAAGTTGGAGACTAACGGGTCTCCTTGTGAACCGTATGGCGACGGCACCAGGGGCAATACTTCTTGATCTCCATACGATCGGGCATGGTTGCCTTGTTCTTGGTCGTCGTATAGTTACGACGCTTGCACTCGGTGCAGGCAAGGGTGACGAGAGTACGCATGAAACTAATTACCTCCAAATACCGCCCCGTACGGGCACGATGGAATACGATAGCATCTGCGTTCTTACTCTGTCAACGGTTTATTCGCTGATAGGCGCGATTGCAGATGCGTTCCATAAACGTTCACAAGGTCGCGGGCACAACCCGCATCTTGCACCGTTTTCCGAAGCGAACTCTCGTGTGCGCAGCGCGCGTTCACAGAAGATGAGTTCGATTTGGAAAACGGTGCGTCATGAAGAACCCGGCCCCTCGCGATGAGGAGCCGGGTCTAAGATCACACGATCCGAATACCTCGGCTACCCGAAGTTACTCGATGATGGTGGAGACGACGCCGGAACCGACGGTGTGGCCGCCCTCGCGGATAGCGAAGCGCAGGCCCTCCTCCATGGCGATCGGGTGGATGAGGTCGCCCTCGATGGTGATGTGGTCACCAGGCATGGCCATCTCGGTACCCTCGGGGAGCTTGACGGTGCCGGTCACGTCAGTGGTACGGAAGTAGAACTGCGGACGGTAGCCATCGAAGAACGGCGTGTGACGGCCGCCCTCCTCCTTGGTGAGGACGTAGACCTCGCCGGTGAACTTGGTGTGCGGGTGCACCGAACCGGGCTTGCAGAGAACCTGGCCGCGCTCGATGTCCTCGCGCTTGATGCCGCGCAGGAGGATACCGACGTTGTCGCCAGCCTCGCAGAAGTCCATGGTCTTGCGGAACATCTCGATGCCGGTGGCGACGGAGGACTGGGTCTCCTTGATGCCGACGATCTCGACGGGCTCGTTGAGCTTGAGCACGCCGCGCTCGACACGGCCGGTCGCAACGGTACCACGGCCGGAGATGGTCATGGTGTCCTCGACGGCCATGAGGAACGGCTTGGCGTCGTCGCGCTCGGGGGTCGGGATGTAGGTGTCGACGGCGTGCATGAGCTCGCGGATGGAGTCATACCACTTCTCCTCGCCGTTGAGGGCGCCGAGAGCGGAACCACGGATGACGGGGATGTCGTCGCCCGGGAAGTCGTACTCGGAGAGGAGCTCACGGGTCTCCATCTCGACGAGGTCGATAAGCTCCTCGTCGTCAACCATGTCGCACTTGTTCAGGAACACGACGATGTAGGGCACGCCGACCTGACGGGCGAGCAGGATGTGCTCACGGGTCTGAGCCATGGGGCCGTCGGTGGCGGCGATGACCAGGATAGCGCCGTCCATCTGGGCAGCACCGGTGATCATGTTCTTGATGTAGTCGGCGTGGCCGGGGCAGTCGACGTGAGCATAGTGACGCTCAGCGGTCTCGTACTCGACGTGCGCGACGGAGATGGTGATGCCGCGCTCGCGCTCCTCGGGAGCCTTGTCGATGTTCTCAAAGGCGGTGAAGTCGGCCTTGCAGCCATCGGTCTCGGAGAGAACCTTGGTGATGGCGGCGGTCAGCGTGGTCTTGCCGTGGTCCACGTGGCCGATGGTGCCGATGTTAACATGCGGCTTTGTACGCTCGAACTTTTCCTTGGCCATTTAGCCCTCCTCCTTAAGGTCGTCCCCGAGGGGACTTGCCCTTTAACTTAAGTGGCTCCCCCACGTACATAGAGAAGCCACCGTGTTACCTGGTAGCGGTGACTGGATTCGAACCAGTGACGCCACGGGTATGAACCGTGTGCTCTAACCAGCTGAGCTACACCGCCGTACTGGAGCCTGCGACCGGACTTGAACCGGTGACCTCCTCGTTACCAACGAGGTGCTCTACCGACTGAGCTACACAGGCACTTGACTTCTGGTGGGAGCGCAAGGATTCGAACCTTGGTAGGCAGAGCCAACGGGTTTACAGCCCGTCCCCATTAACCACTCGGGCACACTCCCATAAGAAGCAAGACCCACGAAGCCGGATGTCCATGCGGAAATGCCGCCATCGCGAGCAAACGAATAGTAGTACAAGGCGGCGGCGCGAGTCAACCGAAAACCTCAAATACACGCGTCCGGGCGTATCCTATAGCTGTGAGCTGCGATTTCTCTCGTTACGCCATGAGGAGCTTGTGAAGACAGAATGAGCTTGATTGGCGACGTGTTCCCTGCAACCCGTTCGAACCCGTTTCGCGCCCCGTCAAAACGGCTTGGATGAAACTCCTCCGCAACCAACACATCAGCCTAAGTCGAGCGTGGCCTGCACGGTGCGACGCTTCTGCTCGTCGCGGATGAGCGCCTGGAGCTTCGCCTCGATTTTCTCGAACTTCACCTGGGCGGCGTCCTTGCCCGCGGCTCGGTCGCGCGCCGTTGCGCCCGCGAGCACCGCCGCACGCTCCTCTTCGCCGAGCCGCTCCGCTTGGTACCGCCCCACCACGGTCTCAAGGTCCTCGATCGTCGAGAGATCCGCCGCGCAGGCGCTCTCCTCATAGGTATAGAAGAGCTTCACCGGCCGCCCTGCCAAGAGCAGCTGCACGGCGTTGCGCAGCGTGCCCGAGCTCACCTGCAAGTTTCCGAAGCGGTTGATCTCGATGGGGTTGAGGTACGCAAGCCCCCAATCCGCCCGCTCCCCCATGGCGCGGTCCTTCGCCGTCTGGAGGGCGCGCCCCGTCGACCCCGGCTCGCCTGGAACGACCTCGAGCCCCCATGCGCCCTCAACCTTCACGCGCGGGCGGCTGCGCACCGTGAACACCGTCACATGGGGATACGGCGAACCACCGCCCCACACTCGCAGGTAGTCGAGGGCGAGCGCATCGACCCCGCGTTCGGAATCTCCCACGAGCACGCCGAAACCCTGCTCGCAGATGCGGTCCAAAGACCGGCAGAACTCCTCGGGCAGGCGCGCAAGGCTCCTCGACCCGGATATGAACACGCTTGGCATGCTCGCCCTCCCTTCGTCACATGCCGTGCCGCCGTACGGCGCTAGTCGCCCTTACCCGTCTTCACGAGCGCGTACGGATAGACGGCCTTCGCGCCGGCGCGGACGAGCTCGGACGCGATCACCGCGAACGTCCAGCCGGAATCGACCATGTCGTCCACGAGGAGCACCGTTTTGCCTGCGATGCGCCCGGGCTTGGCGACCTCGATGGTATCGCGAATGTTCTTCGCCTGCAGCGCGGAGCTGTTAAGCGTCTTTTGCGCGGCGCCCTCTGCGGTCTTGCGCACGGCGCCGTCGATGAACGGAACCTTGAGCGCATGCGCCAGCCGCTCGGCGAAATCCGGCACGAGCGTGGGGCGGCGCAGGCTCGGCACGGCGACCACCGCATCGATGCCCACGCCCGCCGTCGCGCTGCGCAGGTAGCGCGCGGACTCCATGAGCAGCTCGTCCGAGAAACGCCCGTCGCGGTACTTGCCCGTCGCGGCGAGCTGTCCAAGCAACGAGAAGTAGTTGTCCGAGAGGATCCAGCCGCGCCCGCATTGCTCCTCGGGTGCGATGCGGGTGCCGTCCGGCCACTGCTTTCGGGGCTTCACGAAGCCGTGGCGGTTCTTCTCGAACGAGATCGCCTCGTCCACGAGCACCTCGTCCACCTCGACGGGGAACAGCGGCTCGCCCGTGCAGTTCGCGCAGATGCCGCAGTGCTCCTTGGCATCCGGCGCGTCGAGCTCGTCGGCGATGTACTTCATGAGGCAGCCATCCGTGCGCAGGAACTCCTTGAAGCTCGCAAGCTCGTCGTAGCGCATGTTGCGGAGCTCGGCCTGGCGCTCGCGCTCCGCCTGCGCGTCGAAGCTCGTCGCATCGTTGGCGCAGTACATGCGCACCGTGCTGCCGCGTTGGTTCTTCCGGCGCTCTTCATGCAGATAATCATGCACCTCGAGGTACTTGAGCGCCTCCTTGACCTTCCCCGCCGTCGCGTTGACCGAAGCCATGACCTCACGCTGCGTAGCCCCGTCGGCACACCGCTCGATGATCTTCTCGAGTAGGTTCGGCTCGGCGAAGGCGGAGTCGATGAAGCTCCGCAGGATGCCCTCGTCCTCCGGGCCGTGCAGCAGCACCGCGTAGGCGCGCTTGCCGTCGCGGCCGGCGCGGCCGATCTGCTGGTAGTAGCTGATGAGGTTCTCGGGCAGCTGGAAGTTGATGACGAAGCGGATGTCCGCCTTGTCGTAGCCCATGCCGAGCTTGATGGTGCAGCAGAGCACGCGCACGTCGCCCGCCTCGTAGTCCGCGAGCGCACGGTCGGAGACCTCCTGGTCGAGGCCGGAATGATATGCACGGGCAGAGACGCCGTGCTGCTGCAGGTATTCCGCCACGTGCTCGCAATCGCGCTGCGTGAGGCAGTAGATGAGCCCCTGCCCCCGATCCAAGCCGCCGCCCCGGCCGAGCGTCTGGGCGAGCCAGGCGAGGCGCTCCTCGCGAGTCTGCTCGGGGTTCACCTGGATGGCGAGCTCCTCACGGATGAGGTCGCCGCGCACGACGCTCAAGTTATGCCCGAGCTGCGAGCGGATGTCCTTGATCACGCGGTTGTTCGCCGTGGCCGTGGTGCCCAAGATGGCCGCGTCCTCGGGGAGGTTCTGCAGGAAGCGCGAAACGCGCTGGTAGTCCGGGCGGAAATCGTGCCCCCAGTCCGAGATGCAGTGCGCCTCGTCCACCACGAAGAGCTTGATGCCGCGCACGCCGGCGAGCTGCTTCATGAACCCATCGTTCGAGAGGCGCTCGGGCGAGACGATGAGGGCGTCATAGCTGCCGAGATGGGAGAAGATCTCTTCCCAGTCGTCCTTGTTTCCCGAATTGATGGTCGCGACGTTCAACCCAAGCCGCTTCGCCGACTCGATCTGGTTCTCCATGAGCGCCAGAAGCGGGCTGATGATGAGCGTGGGGCCGGCGCCCTGCGCGCGCAGGATCTTCGTGGCCATGAAGTAGACGAGCGACTTGCCCCAACCCGTCTTCTGCACCACGAGCACGCGCTCACCCGTCGCGGCGTCGACGATCGCCTCGAGCTGGCCCGCGCGGAACTCTGCCCCCTCGCCATACGCGTCGCGAAGGAGGGCGGTCGCTTGGCGCGCGGCAGCATCGCGCTCGGGAGAGGGAACGTCCTGCGCCGGCTCCTCCACACGCGCACGATCCTCTTCCGCGCTGGCCACCGGCGCGCACGCCACCGCCGGCTCCTCCGCTCCCGGCGCGCGCTCGATGAGCTTGGTGAAGATGGGATCGCGCAGATCGAAGAGGTAGCAGTCGTTCGCGTTGTGCGGGTCGCCCTGGCGGCGCAGGTAGTAGTGGTGCACGAGCGCGCGCTCCTCGATCTTCGCGCGCATGTCGGCGAAGCGCGCCACCCACACGCCCTCGAGCGGCTCAATCTCTACGTCGCGATAGGCGAGCTGCTCCCAATGCACGTAGAGGTAGATGTCGCACTCCGGGTAGAGCTCGCAGTAGCGGCGGTAGTCCTTCGCGTCGAACGTGATGGTGAGGCGCGGGTCGAGCCGCCGCGCAAGCGGACGGCCGGCCTCGTCCTGCGTATAGCGGGCGCAGGTAAAGAACGGCGTCATGAAGCTCTTGAGGTCGGCGGGGCGGTCGTTGTCGTAATCGTGCAGGTCGATGGCGTAGGGGTTCGTCGCCTTCTCCGGGTTGATGCGCACGTCGCGCCCGGTGAGGGGCACGATGCGTGCAACGAAGTCCCTCTCGAGCTCCTCGCCCTTGCGGCACCATGCGTCCTTGTCCTCGGTGTCGATCTCTTGCGGCGTGCGGTCCGGATACGGGTCGCCGGGGCGCGGGGTGGGGACAGCCGTCTGAGCTTGTTCGCCGGGCTTGTCACCGCGTTTCAGCGGCACCGTGAGCATGCCCGCGCTGTCGAGCGCCTCGAGCACCAGCTGGATGCCGGCGCCAGAGAACCATGGGTATGCATATAGGCTCGTATCATTCCGTTCAATTCCGCGTGCAATCCCTGCCTCGGTGGGAACCGTGCAGCGCCTGCCCGTGCGCTCGAATGTCTGGTACTCGAGGAGCCCGGCATCGCGGAACTTCTGGAAGAATTTGCGCGCGATGGCATCGATGCTCGCATCTGAGCTGATGAGCCCCTTTTCCTTGAGCTGGGTTATCAGAGCGGAAAGCGACCCGCCCTCAAGATCGGAATATACCGCATCTGCCATACAAAGGCTCCTCTCTCGTAAGCCTGCGAGCCAGGGCGCCCGCCGTATGGGGTGCCCTAGCGCTTGCGATGATTATGTCATGTCGCCCGGACAAAACTGCACGCGGCGGCTCGCCGGTTTAGGACGAAGAGGTGGTCGAGTCCTGTCCGTCCGTGGGGCTATTGGCAGGCACGAAGCGCTCGATCGGCTCGCACACCGCCTTCTGCGCCTCCCTCTCCATCGCGGCGGCGTTGTTGCTCGAGCTCTACCCGCTCACGGCGACGTCTCCGCTCGGTTTCGGCCTCTTCCTCGCGCCGCCGCTTCCGATCCTCCTCGAGCGCCCGCGCGTAGTCGCGCACAGCCTTTTCCGCCGCTGGCTCAAGAATGCCTTGGCGCTGATCGATGGCTGCGGTTATCGAGGATTGATGGCGCCGAGCGTCAGCGGAATGGGGACATGCGGCAACCCATGCATCTGCCAGCTCGGCAGCCTTTTTCAACGCTTCCAGCCTGCGATCGCGCACGGAGGAGTTATCGACCCTGGTTATTCCGTAAAGCTGGGCGGCAAGATCGTCGATGGCGGCGCCCCCCGTTGGAAGCCGGTCGAGCCCCTTCTTCTCATAGCTGAGCCGCATAAGCATACGGTACCCGAAATCCCGGTACTGCTCGCTCAGGCTTCCCGTCAAGGCGCAGGCGTTCCGCCGCACTTGCAGCTCGTTGGTGAGCATGCAGTCCATTTGGAGGGCCAGAAACACACTCGACTGCAGCCTGCTCCTCTTAGAAAGACCGTTCCGCCACCGAGGATCGCACGGATCTGCCTTCGCAAAGGCGGCGTACACGTCGAACAGATTCATCGGAATGGCGAACAGCACGTTGATCAACTGCTCCAGGGAAGCGAGAGCCCGCAGCTCATCGTCTGTCGCGCATCCGTAATCAAATGCGCGCAACGCCTTCGCATCATCAAGAAGGCTTTGCTGATAATACCTTACCCATTCCTCCGCGGCACCGCTGAGCTTGGACTTGCACGATACTCTCTGAATCGACTGCGAGCCCCAGTCGCCGATGCAGGCCCCATCATAGGCGCAATACACGCCGTTATAGGTGTCGGCAATGCGTGTCGCGAGTGTGCGCAGACGATCATCGATCAGCACGCGAATGCTCTTCCGAAGCGCAGCGACCTCCTTGCCCGTAGCGAACTTTTCTCTCTCCTTGGCAGCAACGGCCAGATTGGCGG
>CAJLVH010000039.1 GCA_905210055.1 uncultured Enorma sp.
TCGGCCGTTGCCGATTGGCCGCTTGGTCGATTGGCCGTTTAGCGGAGCAGCCGCTTGGCCGTTCGCCGCTCGGCCATCTCGCCGCAGGCGATTAATTTCGAGCCGAATAAGGATACCCGCCCACCCGGACAAGGGCAAACCCGCAGGATGAAGCCGCGAGCCATTGCCCGCCAGTGGGAACGGGGGTTATTGGCTGAGGCTATTGGCTCGAATGTAACTACGTTTATGTATAGATGTATGTGCGAAGGTAATATATGCACATATAGAACATGTGGATTGGAGCATCCATGGCAACGTCTACGCTCACCATTCGAATCGATGAAAACCTCAAACGCGAAGCGGCTGAAGTCGCAGAGTACTATGGACTCGACCTCTCGTCCGTGACGCGGGCGTTTTACAAGCAGATGGCGAATACGCGCCGCATTCCCCTCACGTTCGCCCCCGAGGAACCGAATGCCGCCAGCACTGCCGCAATCGCCGAAGGTGACGCTTTCCTCGCCTCTGGCAAGGAGGGTCGCTTCGCTAACGGGCACGACCTCATTGAAGCGGCGATGTCCTGATGGCTCGTCTCACTGCAGACTTCTCTGCAGCATTCCAACGTGATCTTAAGAAGAAGGCGAAACGCAGAGGCTGGAATCTTTCAGAGCTCGAAAACATCATCGACCTCGTTATTGAAAATACTCCGGAATCTCTTGAACTCTTGCGCCGACGGCATAACATGTACGCCCTAACAGGCAACTGGAAGGGCCGCAATGAGTGCCATGTCGCCAATGCCGGAGATTGGCTCGTTATCTGGTCGTCGAACGATACGGTTGCTTTCTTCGAGAGAACCGGAAGCCATGATGAGCTGTTCAAATGAGCTATTGCGCTTATATCACAGCATCCGCTGCAGGAACTCCCGAGCCGTCATACTCGGCACCGTCGACGATGTATACGCCGTGTTGTCGCGCGTAATGATTGCCGCCGCACCACGCAATTCAGCCGTCGCCCGAACGATACCGTCTTCAAGATCTGGCTCATCGGAGGAAAACGCTCGATCGAGCACCTTGCTCGTAAGTTCTACTACGGTCACGATCTGCCGGAAGCAATCGAGACGGTCGCGAACAAGCTCCTCACGCCGCTGCCCATACTGGCGGCACATGATGTAATAGGCATCTTTGATACTTGCCGCCAAGATGACCGGTTCGTACGTATCCGACTCCAGCAACTGCTCGAGCGCGCTCACGGCATCGAGATGCATCTCACGCGTGGGGCTCAGGTAGTCGAGCATGATGTTCGTATCGAGGATGATGTCAGCCAAAGCGCTTCACCCGCTCTTCCGCCAGCAAGTCGCGATCGGAAACGGAGGAATCCCATGCGGGTTCTTCGGCAATCCCCCGCTCAATTTGTGATGTAAGGGCATAAAACTTCTCAAGACGCGCACGTCGCCGTTGAGCCTCTTCACTTGCAGGCTGAATCACAACCCATGGCTTTCCGTTTTTCAATACGGGCAGGGCGTTCCCCGTACGGTTCACTTCCGCTGCAAGCTCGCTGAAACGGTTCTTCGCCTCGCGAGCGCCCACGGGATTAAGCAACGCGTCCATGGCTCCTCCTACCATAGAAGCTTCTTTGCTCATATTGTAGCTCTTTTTGAAGCACGTTGCGACGCGTATAGGTTAAAATTACCCCAGTGACGTTTTACATTCAGCCGAACGCGCTGCTCGTCGTTGAGACCGCAGGCAAAGACTGTAAAACGTCACTGGGGTAGTTTTACCTTCCATGACGGGAGGCTCACATGCCACAAACACCCGCGCCCACCGCCCGCGATGCAACCTCTGCTGCTCGCAGAACCCACCCCTCGCGCCGCATGGTTCCACGCCTCGCTGTCTGTATGCTGCTCATCTTCACGTCGTTCCTCGCCCTCACGGGCTGCTCGAACCTCGGCGAGTTCGACCAGGACGCCATCGTCCAGCAGGCAGAAAGCTATTACGAGAGCAAGTATGGCGCGAACGTCGAGGTGGCCGACGTCTGGGAAGACCGCTCTTATCAGCTCTTCGGCTACCGATCGTCCGGTCGCGCGTTTTGCACCATGGAGGACGGCAGCACCGTGCTCGTCGATTTCGAGGAGGGCGTGCTGGGCGACAACCGCCAGCCGCACGAGATCGTCGCTGCCTATGAGGAGCGCCTGCGCGAAGCCATCGGGGACGCCACACAGCAACTCGAGAGCGCAGGCTACACCGTCTCGCTCGTGTTCATAAACAATCTCTCCCCCGAGGCGGACGGCTTTCTGGAGGGGCGCATCTCAACCTATACCTGGCAGAAGAACGACGATTCGTCCGAAGAATCCGGCTCGTTCTTCTACGCGCGCTATTCAGGCAGCGACCGCTTCTTCGAGCAGGAGGCGCCGCGCGTGAGCCTTGGGGTTCCTTCGATCGACATCGAGATCTCGGGGAGGGACGCCGCCTTCGAACACGGCTTTCCCATGAACGTCCCCGCACGACCGTCTTGGGTCGACCCCATCGACGACGCGTGTGCAACGCTCCTGCCGCTCACCGACAACGAACCCGAGGTGAAGGTAACCGTGTTCCAGGAGGGCTATCGCAACCTTGCTCTCATGGAGGACGAGCCGCTTGGGATGCTCGGCGAGCTGAGCCCGTTCGACAACATGGAACCCACTGGTAACTGGCTCATCGTCGACTGGATTCCCCTCGGCAAGGGCGTCTACATAACGTCCGACGAGCCCGGGGTGCGCCTACGCGAAGGCGACGTGACGCTCACGGAGGTAGAAGGCGCGTTCTCGCTCGAGGAGCTCGTAAAAAGCGGCCGCCTCAACGAGCGCGAGAGCCGCACCTACCACCCGGAAGCGTTCGCAACCTACCAGCTCGAGGTTCGTTCAGACCTGTTCGCGTCGGCACCGGTGGACGTCCAGGACAAGGGCTGGTTCGACGTGGATATCGCCTACGATAACACCGACCCCACGGCAGGTCTTGCGCAGCTGGGCGTGGTGGCCGAAGAGCTCGTGCCCTCGCTATACACGGTCAGGATCAACCCCGCCGCCGAGGATCCGGAAGATTCCTCAGACGATGCAGCAGCATCCGACGACGAACCGCCCCTCGACGTGGGCATCATGCGCACGGACACGCTCGAGAACGGCTTTCAGCACACGAGCACCACGCTGGACGAGGACGAGCCGCTGCTGTTGGCGAGGGTGTAAGCGCCCGCCCGGCACAACGTCGAATCCAAACCCAACCGACCGGTCGAGTCAATCGGGCGGCGCTAACGACCCGTCGCGTCACTCCTCGTAGCATGTCGCGATGTCGATGAGGTGGACATACACGCCACACACCGTACCCTGGGCGTCGTAGCCGAAGTAGACCGGGTAGACCCCGTCGCCCCAGCCGGCAGCGAACACGGCGAGGTTGCACTCTGTCCCCGGCACCGTCCAGTTAGCCCAATCGCTACCCTCGCGCTGGTAGCGGGGATGCTCGCGCGCGCTCTCGTCAAGCACGTCGCAGAATAGGTCGTTGTAGGGATCGATGCTCTCGTCTTCCTCCAGACGCTTCGCCCAATACGCCCGAAACGCCTCCTGGGTACGGACATCCGCGATGCACCCCATACCCGCATCCACGAAGAAACCAAAGAACGCATCGTCCTCCAGGTCTTCAAGATCCTCGTCGCCTACCATGCCCAGATCGTAGCGAACCGGCCGCTCGTCGCTAATCGCCATCTTGACGCAAGCATAGCGGTCGCCATAGAGCTCGCTCGGTACGACGCAAATCGTTACCGAATAGGTTCCGGCGGGGACGGTCTGGAGGTACGGGCGGGCATCCTCGAGCTCGACAAGCGGGTCACAAGCGATGAGTTCTCCCGTAGGAATGGAGACGGAGCCAATGTCCAGCACGTCCACAGTCATGCTCCCGATAGCTGCTTCCGTGAAATATGCTTCAAGGTCGATTGCGCAGGCAAGCTGCTCCTTAACAGATTCGTAGCGGTGCAACCATTCCGATGTGGGCATAGCGGGCTCCTTTCCGTCCCGAGACGTAGGCGCTGTGCGGGCGAGCTCAAAGCGCGTCTTGGTCGCCCGTCCTCGAACGCCCTTTGGTGATGATTCTACTCGTATCGGCATTGCGTTCGATGTACGTCCAGAACGCCTCGCTCTCCCGCATAAGCGCCTCGACGGACACGCGGCGACGCCCCGCCCACACGGTCATCTTGGCAAGCGCGCCCGTCTTGCTGTTCGGATTCACGCGACGCATGACCCTCGTGATGTCGGCGACTTCGAACTGCCATGTGCGGCCGAAGCACGGGCGAACCGTCACCATTCCCTGCCGCACGACGACTCGGAACCGCGGCCACAGCACGCCGGCGATGACGAAGGGCGCGATAAGGAGTGCGAATATGACGGCTCCGACCGGCGGTAGCTCGCCGGCAAGCGCGAACCCCACGGGAACGAGGCAGAGCAGCGCCGCGCCACCTAGCATGAGCTGGGCGAAACCCTTTGGCACCGTGACGATGATGCTGTCTTCCATGATGAGCGACGCCCTTGACCTTCGACCTTCGATACGTCCAGCGCTTCCCCGTGCTGATGTAAAAATACCCCAGGGGTTTTTTAACATTCGTCTCCAGCGACTCAACGTCTCGCCCAAATGGGTTGGATTGAACCCGTCCCCAACCAACCCATTCCGCCAAAGACTCAGGGGCGCACCGCGAAATCGCAGGTACGCCCCGTGTAAAAAAGTCGCTAGGGTTATTTTACATGGGGGTTATTTTACATGCGCTATTCCCACTCGATCGTGCCGACGGGCTTCGGCGTGAGGTCATAGGCAACGCGGCAGATGCTCGGCACCTCGGCGAGAATGCGGTCGGTGATCTTCTTGAGCAGCGCCCAATCGAGCTCCGGCACCGTTGCGGTCATGGCATCCACCGTATTCACGGCACGGATGATCGCCGGCCACGCATAGAGGCGCTTGCCGTCGCGCACGCCCGTGGCGCACATGTCGGGCACCACCACGAAGTACTGCCACACCTTGCCGGCGAGCCCGGCATTGGCGAACTCCTCGCGCAGAATCGCGTCGGCCTCGCGCAGTGCCTCGAGGCGGTCGCGCGTGATGGCGCCGAGGCACCGCACGCCCAAGCCGGGACCGGGGAACGGCTGACGCTCGACCATGGACTCGGGCAGGCCGAGCGCGCGACCGACCTCGCGCACCTCGTCCTTGAAGAGTAGGCGCACGGGCTCCACGAGCTCGAACTGCAGGTCCTCGGGCAGGCCGCCCACGTTATGATGCGCCTTCACGCCGTCGGACTCGATGATATCCGGGTAGATCGTTCCTTGGGCAAGGAAATCGACCTCGCCGGCAACCTTGCGTGCCTCCTCCTCGAACACGCGGATGAACTCGGCACCGATGATCTTGCGCTTGGCCTCGGGCTCCTCCACGCCAGCGAGCAAATCGAGGAAGCGGTCCGTGGCATCCACGTAGACGAGATTCGCGTCCATCTGGTTCTTGAACACGTCGATGACCTGCTCGGACTCACCCTTACGCATGAGGCCGTGGTTCACATGCACGCAGATGAGCTGCTTGCCCACCGCCTTGATGAGCAGGGCTGCCACCACAGAGGAGTCGACGCCGCCCGAGAGCGCCAGCAGCACGTTCTTGTCGCCGATCTGTTCGCGGCACGCAGCCACCTGCTCGTCGATGAACGCCTGCGCGAGCTCGGGGGTGTTGATGCGCGCCATATCGTCGGGACGCTTGTTCGGAAGATCCATGGATGTGCTCCTTGCTCTTGGAGGGACGGATAGGCTCATTGTATCGTGGCGAAGCGGCACGCAGGCGAACGCCGCGTGGATGATTCTTGAATGGCAGGTGCATGCGGTATGAACGGGCGCATGCAGGAAATGATAGAAACCAAAGGGCTTGTATATCGCGTTGAGGAGGAAGCGTGGCGAGCAGAAAGCCGTCGGCGAAGGCGAAGCGCGTCGCCGCATTCAAATCAGAGCTCGAAGACCTCGGCAGCCTGTTCGAGCAGGAGTCTATGCGCCGCGACGAGCTCGATGCCGCACGCGAGCACGCCCGCTACGAGAAATCCTGCGCCTCGAAGATGCGCTACCCCACCCGCGCCGACGCGCTCGAAGCTATCGCCGCCTGCGAGGAACACGGCCGGCGCGGTCTTTCGACCTACAAGTGCTCCTACTGCAACGGATGGCATCTCACCTCGCACCCGTGGACGTGACGCCGCCGTGACCTGCGAACCGGCGCTCCCCCCGCCCCCGCTTCGCAGAACCTGTCCCCAAATGCAGCAAAAGGTAACGTTTTGAACCCGTCCCTTAATGGCTCCCCTAATGGCTCGCCCAGCGGCTCATGCGCGCCAGCGGTTGAGGGCGCAGAAGAGCTCTTGCGGGCGTGGTAGGGCGAACCCGCATGCCACGTCGCCGCGCGCTGCGAGCGCCCACCAGCCATCGTGTTCAAAACGGCGATAGACCTCGTCCACCGCGTTGGCCAGCGAACGCGAGCCATCGAGCAGCCGCTCTTCGCCCATCAGACGCACCATCTGCGCAAGCGCTGCAACCTGTTCAGAATCGACAAGCTGCTCGACCAAGCGAACATCGGCTTCGCCCGACCCCACAGAAAAGCTATCGAGCCCGTGCGCGTGCACCTTGGGACCGCGTCCGCGTTCATCCCGCCGAAACGCCTTTGCCGAAAGCGTCAAGAAGCGCCCCGAACGGCTCTCGCTCCATGCGCTCGCGCCCTTCGTACCAAAAGCCTCTACACCATGCTCCTTGCATACTTTGCGTACACGCTCCGTTATATCGAATGCCCGGTAGCAATCCATCTGCACCACGCAATCGGCCACTGGGAAGAACGCGCCGGAACTCCCCACCACGATCACCGAGCTCACGCCCCGCTCTTCCCACAGCGCTCGAGCGCGCTCCACAAAGGGGGTGATAGGTTCACGGTCTGCCGCCACGACCGCCTCCATGAGCGCATCGCGCACCATGAAGTTCGTAGCAGACGTATCCTCGTCGATCAGCAGCGTCTGAGCCCTCGCTTCAATCGCCTCGATGGTGGCCGCAGCTTGCGAGGTGCTGCCGCTCGCATCCTCGGTGGAAAAAGCGCGCGTGTCGCGCCCGTCGGGCAGGTTCGAGATGAACGGCGAGATGTCCACATCCCGCACGGCGCGCCCGTCCTCGGCGCGGAGCTTCATCGCGGTCGCATCGGTAATCACCAGCTCGCGCCCGTCGCCCGCCACATGGTTATACACACCCTCTTGCAAAGCTTTCAGCAGCGTCGACTTACCGTGGTAGCCACCGCCCACGATGAGCGTGATACCGCGCCGCACGCCTAGGCCGCGCACGCGTCCTCTATGGGGAAGGTCGAGCTCGACGCTCAAGCTTTCTGGCGAGGTGAAGGGCTCGGCTCCGCGCAAGGGACGCGCCGAAACCCCGCTCTCGCGCGGCAATATAGAACCATCCGCCACGAACGCCACGAGCCCCAAGCGCGCAAGTGCGGCGCGCACAGCCGCCTGGTCGTCTGCGAGCTCTATCGCCTCACACGCAGCGCACCGACACGCGTCGTCGCACACGAGCGCGCGCTCAACGCACGCAGGCAAGAGGTCGAACAGCATCGTCGCAAGCGCTCGGGCGTCCACCGTGCGCCCATGCGCGGGAAAACCCATCTCCAAGCGCAGCAGCACGCCCTCGTCCCCCACCTCGCAGGCGGAACGGGGCAGCACCTCCGGTCCTGGCGAGCTCGTTGCGATAAGCCCGCTCTTCCCCGACCCCCGCACGCGGAAGCTCACACGCCGCGCCGCCGCCGTAAAACGGCGCACCAGCAGGTCTTCGAGTGCTACGCACCGCTCCGGCGTCGCATAGAACTCGCGCGCGAAACCTGCGCGGGCCGCGGGCACGTGCACGGAAACGAGCGAGGGGGTCGCAAACGGATCGCCCTGCACATGGTCGATCGAAAGCTCGAACGCCCCCAGGTCGTACACGCCGCGAAGCGATTTGTATGCCGGATACCCCCGCCCGTCGATCGCGACCAGCTGCCGCTCTAGATCACACTGCGTTCTCACCGCTAGCTCTTTCCCTCTGCCGATACCACATACCATTACCCCAGCGACTTTTTATATCACCCGGCAATGTAAAATTACCCCAGCGACTTTTTTACATCAGCCATTTGAACCCGTCCCCAATGGCTGATGTAAAAAAGTCGCTGGGGTAATTTTACACGCACGCTACCTGCGGCGACGCTTGCCGTCTCTGAACTTCAACCACCCACGGCGATGGAATACGGCGATCTCTCCCAACGCAACGAGCAGGCATAGCGCCGCCGCGACCGGATAGCCCCACTCCGCATTGATGAGCGCCATGTTACGGAAATTCATGCCGTACCAGCTCGTGATGAACGTGAGCGGCATCGCGATCGTCGCCACCACGGTGAGCCATTGCATGATGCTGTTCTGCCTGAGGTCGATCTCCTCTTGATACATACCGTGCACCTGCAGGCTGAACTCCTGGAGAGACTCGAGGCGCGTGGCGAGGCGGTCGACCTGCCGCGCCAAGACGGCGAAACGCGCACGGTCATCGGCATCCAACGCGGCAGCCCCACCGTTCGCAAGCGCATCGAGCAGATCGGATATGCCCTGGTAGAACACATCGAGCCCGCGCATATGGCGCGCGTCCGATATCATGCGCGAACGGTCGACGCGCGTCCTGCCCTCGAGCAGCCGTTCCTCGACCTGCTCGAAATCGTCGCGGACGCGCGAGAGCAGCGCCGGATGGTCGCGCAGGGGCGCACGCAAGAGCGCGCAGAGCACGGCGGCGGGCGATTCAACCGGCACTTCGCCCCCAGCAAGCCGCGCAATCACCGGCTCACATACGCCGCGATCGTCGAAGAGCACAAGGCCGCGCTCCGTCAGCATGAAGCCGAAGCGAACCGCCGTCGACGCCTTGGCCGCTCCCGCGGGCAACACGACGATGCCTGCCGCGCTCTTCCCCACTTGTTCGACAAAGGGAACCGCGGCATGCTCCGCCTGGGCGAGCACCTCGAGCAGAGGCCGGTCTGCAAACGCCCGCTCGGCATCATCGAAGCCCATGAGCTCGATGCGCGAAGACGGCTCGTCCGCCTCGGCATCAGCACGATCCACCGCGACCAGGCGTTCTGCTTCGATCGTCCAAACATGGGCCATGAATAACCACCTCTCTGAAGGCTCTGCGACAAGGGCGCAAAAGCGCGAACGCTCCGCATATGCCGAACCACGCGCTTGAGACCATTCTACTCCGGCGCATCCGATAGCTTACTCGACCCTCCCGACAACGCGACGACGCACCCCGCCCCTTAGCACCAAGCGCCCCACGTGCCGCCGGGGAGATGCAGTCGGCGACGCGCGGGGCTAGAAGGAGGAAGCTGTTCGGGGACGAGCAGGGCGCCTAGTGGCTGCCATGCTCCTTCGCCCGAGCATCCACAGTGATAGCAGGCGTGGTGGCAAGCCCGAGGAGCACGATCACCGCACCGACGGCGTATGCCGTGCGCGTGGAGTCGTAGCGCGCCTGAGCGTCAATCTGGACGAGCGCCTGCTGCTCGTCCGCCGTCATGGGGATGTCGGCGATCTGCTGCTTGAACTCCTGATCGCTGCCGAGGTCGACCGTCACGTGCGCGACCTCGGCCGCCACGGCATCGGAGATGTGCGGGCTCGCCGCCGCCTCGGTGCGAACGGTGTTCGTGATACCGAAGAGCAAGATCGCGCCGAGCAGCGCCACGCCGATCGCCTGGCCGACGTTGCGCATGGTACTCTGGATGCCACCGGACTGCGAGGCGTCGCGCTCGTTCACCGCGAGCGCGACGATATTGCTCGCATGCGAGGACACCGTGCCGGCGCCGACACCGGCCATGAACGCACCGAGGTACACGCCGGGCGCGCTGCAACCGTTCACCGTCACCGAGAACGCCATGATGCCAAGCGCCGCCGCCATAGCGATATAGCCAACCTGGATCACATGGCGCGGATGCGCGTGCGGAGCGAGCTTGGGGATGCCGAGCGCGAACGCGAAGGTGGGCACGCCCGTGACGATGGAGATCACGCCGACCTCGATGGGTGACCACCCAGCCACGAGCTGCAGGTACGGTGCCATGAGGATCGACTGCGCGCCCATGAAGAAGAAGGCGATCGCATTCGCTACGAGTCCGGCGCGCACCTGCGGGGTGGTGAGGAACGAGCGCGGCAAGAGCGCGATGCCGTTCTCCTGTTCCACGCGTCCCTCGATCTTCACCAGCACACCGAGCACCACGATGCCGAGCGCCGCTACGGGCAGTGCAGGCGAGATGCCGAAGATGGTGAACGGGCAGCCCTCGAGCGGTTCCACAAGACCCCACGACGAGATGCTGGACAGGCCGATGAGGAAGAGGAAAAGCCCCGTCGCGGCAAGGGCGACGCCCACGCCGTCGAACGCAAGGTGATCCTTGTCCTGCTCGATGCAGGGCAGCTCGAACGAGAACGCGAAGACGAGCAGGAAGTAGACGGCGAGCAGCGAGAACGTCATGCGCATGCCGCCCGTCTCCATAACGACGCCGAGTATGAGCGGGAGCACGGCGGAAAGGCCGGATGCCGCGCCGATGCATCCGAACGCGACGGCGCGGTTCGCACCACGGTACATGAGCGGGATGAGTCCCAGGACCGAGGGGATGAGGAAGCTCGCGCCGAAACCCACGAGCACGCGCCCCACCCAGATGAACATGGCCATGTTCGGGGCGAAGGCAAGCGCGAGCTCGCCTGCCGCGCAGAGCAGGGTGCCCGCACGGAAGGTCTTCTTCCAGCCGATGATCGTGCCCACGAGCCCGCCCGCGATCATAAAGGCACCGCCGACGAGCGGGTAGATCATGTTCGCAAGCTGTATCTCCGCCGTCGTGGCATGGAGCTCGGTGGTGAGCGCGGAGGTGGCGAGCGACAGGGCGCCGTTGTCGCCCGTGGTGCCCATCTGCGCCAGGATGAGAATGATGATGGGAATGACGAGGAACTTCTCGCGGCCGGCGGGTGCCGAGCCTGCGGTCGCGGTTGAGACCGTGGTATTCATGGGAATCTCTTTTCTGGATAGGGAGTCGCGGCACGATGACATCGCCCCGCGTGCCAAGCGGGGACGGAACTAGACGTTACTTTCGTGCCATGTCGCGACGGGCTCCTTCAGCCACTCAAGGTGCGAGTGGCTGAACGTTAAACCCCTGGGATACTTTTACCTGCGAGCATTACGCGGCCGGTGCGATCACGTACGGCTCTGTGCGCGAAAGATCACATCCGGCAAGCGGATAGGCACGCACCGCGAGATCATCGTACGCGGCATGGTAGTACGTGAGCGATGCGGCAGAAAAGCAGCTCGTGTAGAGCGTCTTCTCGAACGACCCGTCCGCCATGCGCACCGAGCCCTCGGGCACGGCGACCGAAGCCAGCGTACGGAAAAGTCGCGTGACGTTCGCCGCCTCGCCCTCCTGCGTCGGGTAGTGGTTGTTCACGAACGCGACCTTCACGAAGCGCGCAGGACCCGAATAGTCTCCCGGGATGCCCTGCATGCCCATGCCGGAACCGAACGGCGCGAGCTTCGCGGCGCCCCACGCGACATGCGCGGGCTCATCCTCGGAAAGCGTGAGGTAGTTGCGCAAGTTCTGGCGATGCCAGCCGAAATTCGGCTCGTTCGTGAGGACGTCGACGTCGTTCTCCCACACGCGCATCCCGTCTTCCATGCACTCGACCACGATGCTGCCAGTCGCATCGCCGATGATCCAATGCAGGCTCGCCACCGGCAAGTGCTCGTTCACCGCCTTCGCGACGATCGTCACGTCCTTGAGCGCCTCGCGCACCTCGTCGAGCGTAGCAAACGAGCGGGCGATCCAGAACGGAAACTCGTATGCCGCCACGTTCGTCGCACCTGCCTGGGGCTCTGCAGCGTAGTGAGCGGTCTGGGGGAAATTCAGACCGGCGACGGCCAGGCCGGCATCGTTGCCGCAATCGAAGTACAGGGGGATGCCCTGGAAGATGATGGCCATGCCCATCACGGTGTGGCCGGCGCCCGGCGCCGGATCGTTCGGACGGTCGAACGCAGCAGGTACCGGTGCCGCGGTGGGCGTAACCACCACCTGCTCGCCGTATCCCTGCGACCAGTCGAGGTTGCGGCCGAAGAACATCTTCCCGGACGCGTCGTTGAAGCGGATGCCCGTGCACATAGGGCGACCCCTTTCCTGCCGGCGTGCGTATATGGCAGCCGACACGTAAGCGATATATGCTCTCCTCTTACCCGCATATTTGCGGAAAAGACTAAAGCCCAGCTTAACAATGCTTACGATGTAGCTAAGAACCGGTCCCGACGCCCATCCCCGAAGTGGCGCCCAAAGCGTTACGAGGCGAGGCCGTCCGTCTCTTCGGCGATGATGTAGCGCGGGCGCGCCTTCGCCTCGAGATAGATCTTTCCGATATATTCGCCTACGATACCGAGCGACAGCATGATGAGACCGCCCACGAGCCAGATGGACACCATAAGGCTCGACCAACCCTCGACGACATGGCCGAACGCCATGCTCACAAACGTATAGACGAGCATGGCGATGGCGACCACGATAGAAAGCGCGCCCAAGAGCGATACCCAACGGATGGGCTTCACAGAAAACGACGTGATACCTTCGAACGCGAACGAGAGCATCTTCTTGAGCGGGTACTTCGACTCCCCCGCGAAGCGCGCTCCGCGCACGTAGTACACCTTGTCGGTCGAGAACCCGAGCGCCGGCACGATACCGCGCAAGAACAGGTTCACCTCGCCATAGCGCGAAAGCGCCTCGACCGCGCGGCGCCCCATGAGACGATAGTCGGCGGAGTCCGAGACCATCTCGACACCGAGCCAGCGCATGAAGCCATAAAATGCCTCGGCGGTGCCGCGCTTGAACGCCGTGTCCGTGTCGCGGTTGCTGCGTACGCCGTAGACGATTTCCGCCCCCGCGCGGTGCTTCTCGAGCATCTCGTCCATGGCGTCAATGTCATCCTGAAGGTCTGCATCGAGCGAGATCGTGCAGGTGAACCCGGCCTCGAGCGCACGCATGAGCCCCGCGAAGAGCGCGTTTTGGTGTCCCTCGTTATGTGCGAAGCAGATGCCCTCGAACCACGGCGCGTCCGGGGCGATGCCGAACAGGCAGCGGACCAGCGGCCACACAAAGCCCGCCGCCGCCCTG
>CAJLVH010000040.1 GCA_905210055.1 uncultured Enorma sp.
AGACCCGCCGCGAACGCGGCGACCGCGACCACAGGATGCACGAGCATCATGCAGAAGAGCACCTTGATATCGCCCATGCCGAGGCCGGCGTCTCCACGCCATCTCCTCCACAGCACTTCCGCTGCGACGAGTGCCGCGCAGACCGCGAACGTCGCCACGAACACGAATCCGCGTGCGGCAGCGTCATATCGGCACCAGGCGACCACGGCACCACAGGCGAGCATGGCGAGCACGAGCCCGTTGGGAACGCGCCGCTCGCGCCCGTCGTACGCGATCGCTGCCGCAACGAGCACGAAGAAGAAAAGATGCGCCGCGCCCGCAAGAATATCACCAGCCGAATACCCTTCTGCGAAGTCCGCCGCCGCAGGCATCGCTACGCGCCTTCGACCACGAGACAGCCCATGTTCAGACGGCCGGCAAACTCACCGATGACCGAGGCCTGCCCGCAGCGCGTGAACACGCCGGAGAAGCGCCCGTTGAAGAGGAAGAGCCCCTCCATGTTCATATACGGCTCGAACGGCCTGTCCTGCCCCGCAACACCGCCCTCGACGTTCGACGAGGCATAGGGCACGACGTATTCCTGGACGATGCCGCCGCTTTGTGCAACCTCGTCGAGCACCGCGCGCCATTCCACATCCGTGCAGTCGCGTCCCGCGCGGACACCGATGCTGTTGTAGCCGTCGCGCGGCTTGGCGATCCAGCGCTCGCGTTCGGAGAAGGGTGCAAGGTCGCTCGAAGCGTCAAGAAGGTAGGTCGCCGGCACGTGCTCGCGTACGAACGCTCGCTCCGCGCTGGTGAGGACATCCTCCACCGTCTCACTGTGAAGCACCGCGAAAACCGTTTTCGTGGCGCACGGCCAGGTACGAAAACCGCCGACAATGGGTACGCGCCCGTCCTCGGCACAGGCCATGAGCGCATCCGCGCCGTCACATGGCTTCTCAAGCATCTCCGAGATCACGACGCGCCGCCACACGCAGTCGATGGTGCCTGCCGCATCGCGCAGCACGCCATCCACATACCTCAGGTCGCGGATGTCGGTAAAGCGCAGCTCCGCGCCGTGCTCGGCGAACACGCGCCCAAACTCTTCAATCTCCTCGCGGACGATGCTCTCGGCATAATCGACGGCAGCGACGCGTGGGCGAGCAGCGCTCCCACCCGCATCGCGGTAGCAAGAAAGGATTGCCTCGACGCACGCTCCATAGATGTCGAAGGCCGCGACACCATGTCGCCGTGCGAACTCCGAGCCCGTCGCTGTGAGCAAGTTCGCACGCGTCACCTCCTCAGTCACGAGCATGCCTGAGGAGCCATCGGTGTTGAGCTCGCAAAACTTGAAAGCACCTGTGACCTCGTCGAGGAAGATGTCAACGCGGGCAATGGGAATCTGCACGGGAAAGGCGTTCGGCATGCAGGCAAGCCGCTCGATGGCGGGATCGAGCTTGAAGAGCGCTCGGAAGTCCGCATCCTCCACGAAGCGCGCCGTGACCTTCTCCATAATGCCACCCATGGTCTCGGCGATCCAGGCGAGGTAGCCGAGGTCGCGGCTGGAAAAGATCTTAGGCACGAAGCTCCACTGCACCGGACCTCCATGATAGAGCGCGTTCGTGGTGGAGAGGAACGCGTCGCCCGCCTCGTGCGAGGGCGCGTCTCCACCGAGGCCTTCGGCGACCTGGATATACTCGGCCTCGAGACGCACACTGTCGAGCGGAGCGTCGGCGGTGGGACGTGCGGCAAACGTGGGCCGCACCGGCAGATGGAAAGAGGTGGTCGTGCGAGATTCCATGGACGGGGCTCCTAACGGGAAGATGGTTTTCCCTATACTACCCTGCGTGGGCGTAGACATCCCGGCAGGCGCGAAATCGAAACGCAGCCGACGGGCGCGACGAAGCGCCTACGCCTCCGCGGCCTTCCCCACCACGTCGTCCAGCGTGAGCGAGATGCTGTGCGGCGTGGGCACCCAGTCGACCTTCAGGAAGAGCGCGGCCACGATGAGCGGGATATACGTGAGCATGAACAGTGGGAACGTGAAGATGTTGAGCAGGATGCGCAGGTGGCTCTTGCAGTGGATATGCTTGCGCTCGATGATCATGGTGAAGAGCCCCATGATGAGATACGTCTGGTAGAGCGTGGCGAGCGAGGCCACGATCGACTGGAAGCAGGCGTCGATCTCGGCGTCGGTAGCGAGAAAACCGTGGCTCAAGAGCCCCACGACGAGAAACGTCCCGTTCGCGAGAATCGAGATGAGCGTAATGAGGTTTCCCGGTGCAATCGTCATGAACATGTCGTACGCCGAGAACCGCCGATGCCGGACGAACGATTTCACGAGCTGCGAACCGTAGGTGAAGAACACCTGGTAGAAGCCTTTCGTCCAGCGCATGCGCTGCTTCCAAGAGGCGGCAAACCCAACCGGCTGCTCGTCAAAGAACTCCGCGGACGCGTAGGCGATACGCACGCCGTGGACGGCGCAGAACGTCGAGAACTGAATATCCTCGGTGAGCGTGTGGAACTGCCAGCCCCCCATGCCCTCGATGATCTTCGCCGAGATGAGGTACCCCGAACCCGAGACAGCGCACGAGGTGCCGCAGAGCATGCGCGCGTTATTCAGGAAGCGCGCCTCACGCAGAAAGGAAGTCGCGTAGGCAGCCGAGACCCAGGAGCTGCCGAAGTTCTTCGAATTCCGATAGCTCGTGACGGCCATGTAGCCCGCGTCAAAGGCGTCGTTCATGATACGCGTGTACTCCGGGCTCACGAGGTTATCGGCATCGAAGATAAAGAAGCCCTCGTAGGTGCCCGGGTATTCGCGCAGGATACGCTTGAAGCCGAAGTCCATGACCCAACTCTTGCCCTTGCGCGCAAGGTCCTCGCGCTCGTAGACGATCGCGCCGGCCTCGCGAGCGACGCGCGCCGTGTCGTCCGTGCAGGCGTCGGCCACCACAAAGACGTCGATGAGCTCAGACGGGTAATCCTGCTCGCGGATCGAGCGGACGAGGTTCGCGATAACGGCCTCCTCGTTATGCGCGGCGATGAAGAAAGCGTAGCGGTGCAGCTTCTTGGCCTTCGGATAGCGCACCTCGCCGCGCACGACGCCGATGACGAAGAAGACCGCCTGGTAGAAGAAGCACACAGTGAAAAGCGCTACGACGATCATGTTGAACTGCACGATGGGCGTCGCGCTAAGGAAGTTCGCGATGAAATCGGGCACGAGGGCACTCCAAAGGTAGAGGTGATGGTGGGAACCAGTTTAGGACAGAGCCGCAGCGCCGCGGCGAAATCGATAAAATCCAGACAGCCGCGCCTGCGTGAGCGCGGTTGCGACCAGCTTGGCCGGATGCTCTCATCCCATAAGCTGGGGGACGATGTCCTCGCCCGCCTCGGTGCGACCGAGGGAACGGTCTTCGAGCTCCTCGAGCGCGGCCGCAAGGTCCCAGGGAAGCGTGTCGCGACACTCGATCTCCTCGCCCGTGACGGGATGCGCGAACTTCACGCGCCAGGAATGCAGGAACTGCCGGGTAAGCCCCAAATCGGCGCGCTCAGAGCCCTTGCCATAGAGCGGGTCGCCCACGAGCGGATGGTTGATGTGGCGCATGTGGACGCGGATCTGGTGCGTGCGCCCGGTATAGAGATGGCATTCGACGAGCGTGTAGCCCTCGTCGAAGCGTTCTGCATCGAAACGCTCGAGCACGCGGAACGTCGTGATGGCCTGCCGCGCGAAGGGGTCGTCCGACACCGCCATCTTCACGCGGTCGCGCGTCGAGCGGGCGATGCCCGTGTCGATCGTGCCCTCGTCATGTGCGATATAGCCGTGCACGAGTGCGATATAGCGGCGGTC
Organism: uncultured Enorma sp.; assembly: GCA_905210055.1. Taxonomy (GTDB): domain Bacteria; phylum Actinomycetota; class Coriobacteriia; order Coriobacteriales; family Coriobacteriaceae; genus Enorma. The sequence goes on from CAJLVH010000040.1 coordinate 3,827, forward strand.
GAGCGTGCGCAAGCGAATGAGGTCCTGTAGCGCACGCTGCGTAGCATCGTCTTTCGCGGCGAGCATGAGACCCGTCGTGTCGCGATCGAGCCGATGAACGATACCCGGGCGGTCCTCGCCCTGAAGCGTACCGAGGTGCTCCAAGCCGCAATGGTACACGAGTGCGTTCGCGAGCGTGCCGTCGGCGTGTCCGTGCGCCGGATGGCACACGAGGCCGCGCTGCTTGGAAAGGACGATGAGGTAGTCATCTTCGAACCGGATATCGAGCGGAATCGCCTGCGGGATCACCGCACCGGGCTCTCGCTCTTCGGGAAGCTCAACGGAAATGCGGTCGCCCGCGGCCACGCAATATTTCTTCGAAAGGTTCGTCTCGCCATTCACCGCGACGGCGCCAGCCTCGATGAGCCGTGCGCACGCCGAACGCGAGGGGCATGAGTCCTGTCCTCCCAAGAAGGAGTCCAAACGTGTCCCAGCATCCAATTCGTCAACCAGGATGTGCAAGTCGCCGGTCATCGTGAGCGCCTCTTCCGTGCGCCTTTGCGGGCGGTGCGGCAGCGAACGGTACTGTCGGCGTGGGCAGCGCGATCGGCTTCGGCACGCTCGCGAGCAGCCTGGTTCGCAGGCGAGAGGAAGATGAAGCCGATCAGTGCCACGACGACGCCGACGGTAATACCGATATCGGCAATATTGAAAACGGGAAAATCGATGAACGCGGTCGCGATGAAATCGGTAACGACACCGTGCGCTACGCGGTCGATAGCGTTGCCGACCGCCCCGCCGCAGGTGAGCGCGAGGCCAACGACTTCGAACCTCGATACGAGCGGCGCACGAAGCAGGTATATGAGCGTTCCCGCGACCATGAGGACTGCGAGCGAGACGAACACGAGCGCATAACCCTCTCCCAGGCCGAACGCAGCGCCTTCGTTATACACGAGCTCGAAATCGAGGATTCCAGGGATGACCTGGACGCCGACCGTGCCTGCAGGAGAGAGCGCCGCGCGGGCGACGGCTTTGGCGATCTGGTCGATGCACGCAACCGAAACGCCGACCACCAGGAGCATGCCAAGCCTCCACAGCAGAGGCGGCTTGAACTCATTAACGTCCACTCGCTTCTTTGCCACTACTATACCTTCCAACATGAACCGTGACAGGTTCCCCTGGCACCGCTGTCACGTCAAAGCCAGGGAAAACGTGACAGTTTCCCCTGGCACGATTGTCACACTAGTTCAGCGCGGCGGCGCAGCGCGCGCAGATATGCTCGTGCTCGCCGTGGACACCGGTGTCCTCGCGGTAGTTCCAGCAGCGATCACAGCGCTCGCCATGGGCGGCCTCGACCGTCGCGGTGAACTCGTCGCCCTGTGCGAGCTCGACCTCGGACACGATGAAGAACTCGGCGAGGTCGCAGGCAAGGTCGCCAGTGAGAAGCGCGTAGGCCTCCGCCGGCGCGGTCGCCTGGACGCGCACCTCCTGGCTCTTGGTGAAGGTGCCCGCGCCTCGGGCGTCCTCGATAGCCTTCGTCACGACGCTACGCAACTCCATGGCAGCATCGAGCACCTCGCCGTAGCGATTGGCCTCATCGAGCGCGATGGGTGCCTGGTACCAATCGAGCAGCGCCGCATACGTCTGGCCGTCGCGCGCGCCGGCGGGTGCATAGGCCATGACCTCGTCGCACGTGAAGGCAAGGATGGGCTGCAGGTCGCGCAGGAGCATGGAAAGGAGCTCCGTGAGCACGGTCTGGGCGCTGCGGCGGGCAAGCGAGCCCACCTTCTCGCAGTAGAGGCGGTCCTTGAGCGCGTCGAGGTACACGTTCGAGAGCTCCGTGACCACGAAATCGTAGAGCGTGCGGTAGGCGCGGTTGAACTCATAGCCGCGATAGGCGTCGTCGACCTCGGCCTGCACCTGCGTGAGGCGCGCAACCATGAGCTTGTCGAGCGGCTGCAGGTCTTCGAACGGCACCTCCTCGCGCTCGGGGTCGAACTGTCCCTCAAGCTCACCGAGCAGGAAGCGGAACGTATTGCGGAAGCGGCGGTATGCGTCCGAGGTACGCGCAAGGATCTCGTGGTCGATCGCGACATCAGAAGAGGTATCGACGCTCGCCACCCACAGGCGGATGATGTCGGCACCCATCTCGTCGCAGACCTTGTTCGGATCGATCACGTTGCCGAGCGACTTCGACATCTTGCGACCCTGGCCGTCGAGCGTGAAGCCCTGGGAGACGACCGCCTTGTAGGGCGCGACGCCGTTGGCGCCCACGCTCGTGAGGAGCGAGCTCTGGAACCAGCCGCGGTGCTGGTCGGAACCCTCGAGGTACATGTCCGCCGGGTACTCGAGCTCGGGACGGTTCTCGCACACGGCCTTCCAGGACACGCCGGAATCCCACCACACGTCGAGGATGTCGCGGTCGGCCTTGAGATGATGCCCGCCGCACTTGGGGCAGACGCACGCGTCGCCCAGGTAGCTTTCGGGCGCGTCGGTGAACCACGCGTCCGAGCCCTTCTCCTTGAAGAGCGCGATCACGGCGTCGAGCGTGTCGTCGTTCATAACCTTCTCGCCGCAGTCCGCGCACGTATAGCTCGGGATGGGCACACCCCAGTTGCGCTGGCGCGAGATGCACCAGTCCGGGCGCTGCTCCACCATGGCTCCGATGCGGTTCTTCGCGTGGTCCGGATACCATGCCACGTGGTTCAGCACCTGGTCGAGCGCCTGCTCGCGCAAACCCGTCTCGTCCATGGAGACGAACCACTGATCCGTCGCGCGGAAGATGACCGGATTCTTGCAGCGCCAGCAGTGCGGGTAGCTGTGGGTGATCTTCTTCTCGGCAAGCAGCGTCCCGCGCTCGGTGAGCCAGGCGATGATCTTCGGGTTTGCCTCGTCGGTGTCGAGCCCGCCGAAGGGGCCGCCCGTGCCGTACTCCTCGCCCACATAGAAGCGGCCATCGTCGTCGACGGGCATGATGATGGGCAGGTTGCAGCGGACGCCGGTGTAGTAGTCGTCGACGCCGTGGCCGGGCGCGGTGTGCACGCAGCCGGTGCCGTCTTCGAGCGTGACGTAGTCCGCCGTGACGACCTTGCCCGTCACGCCTTCGAAGATGGGCTGCTTATAGGTGATGCCCACGAGCTCTTCGCCCTTCGCGCACCAGGGCTCGACGGCTCCGGCGGGCGTGAAGAGGCGAGCATCCTCACGATGCGCGGTCTCGTGGAAGACCTTCTCCCAAAGTGCCTTCGCCATGATGCCCAGGCGGCCGTCGGCCTCGACGGCGACGTAGTCCGCCTCGGGCGAGAGCGCCACGCCAGCGTTCGCCGGGAGCGTCCAGGGGGTCGTGGTCCAGATCACCACGTCGACGGGCATACCGCTCGAAGCGAGTGCGTCGGGCACGTCGATGAGCTCGAAGCGGACGAAGATCGAGGGGCTCGTCTCGTCGGAATACTCAATCTCGGCCTCGGCGAGCGCCGTGTGGCAGTGCTTGCACCAGTGCACGGGTTTGCGACCGCGATAGATCATGCCGGCATCGAACATGGCCTTGAAGACCTCGATATCGGCGGCATCGTGCTCGTGGTAGAGCGTGAGATACGGGTTATCCCAATCGCCGAGCACGCCCAAGCGGCGGAACCCGGCCTTCTGGAGCTCGATGTTCTCGACGGCGAACTCGTGGCACATCTCGCGGATCTTCGCCGTGGGCGTCGCGTTGAACTTCGCCGTACCGAGCTTCTCCTCCACCTTGTGCTCGATGGGCTGGCCGTGACAGTCCCAGCCGGGGACGTAGGGGGTCTGCTCACCCAGCATGGCGTGGTAGCGCATGATCATGTCTTTGGAGATCTTGTTCATGGCGTGGCCGATGTGGATGGGGCCGTTCGCGTATGGAGGGCCGTCGTGCAGCACGAACTTCTTGTGCCCTTCGTTCTTCTTCTGAAGCAGCTCGTAGACCCCGTTTTCGTTCCATGCCTCAAGGCGCTTGGGCTCGGACTTGTTCAAGCCCGCGCGCATGGGGAAGCTCGTCTTCGGCAGGTTCATGGTCTCTTGGTACTTGCTCTTTTCCTTCGCCACGGGATGCCCTCCCCTTCTCGTCTGTCGAGGCGTCCTGGCGCGACGCCGCGACGTTCGGGCGCGGTGGCACCGCTGCCCATCCTGGGCGCCAACAAAAAAGCGCCCGTCCCTGCAAGCTGGGACGAAGCGCTCGATGTGCAGGTCGTGCCCGCAAAAGCTCTTCGCTTAGAACCACCCAGCTTAGGCGCTCGCGCGCCCGTTACTCGGCTGGCCTATCACGGCGGCCATCCCGGCGACGCCTACTAAAAGGGGTTGGTTGGGGACGTGTTCCTCCCAACCCATTGACCGGAGACGGACACCGTCCACCAATCAATCGAACCTCTTCGTTCGGGCCGCAGCTCCGGGGTGATATTCGCACGGGCGCGCCGGCAAACCTCGCAGCACGGGCGCATCCTCGCCCGCAGTTTGCTCTCTCATCGGCACGGAGACCGGCTACTCGTCCCCTTCACAGCCATTGGGCGCTATTGTAGCACGTTCCGTGCGATATGGAACGCCATTTGCCGACGCATCACATGGCTGCCGACAACACTTCAAGGTATATCTATAGTTTCGAGCTTCACCTCGGGTTTTGCCGCTTCGTCGCGTGCGCAAAGGGCACGACATCAGCGCATAAGCCCTAACGCAAAACGGGGGTTAGCACAGGTGCACGGCGAACCCGGCGATCTCCTCGTTGAAATAGACGAGCTTCGTGGTGCCGTCGTCGTTCAAGACACGAGACTCCTCGCAGATCGTAAGACCCCGCGAGCAGAAGTATTCCTCTGCCGCCGCGATATCGTTCACGGCAAAGCCGATGTGGCCCATCGACCCGCGGCCGCAGCCCTTCATGACCTCGATGAGCACGTCGTTGAAATACGAGACGGACGTTTCGCTCTGCTCCAGGCCAAACAGTGCCTCGATAAGCGCCGCGATGCGAGCGGCCTCGGCCTCGTCTGCAGCATTGATGCCGATGTGCTCGATGTGCATACCGAGCTCCTGAACCGGATTCTTGATCTTCTCTGCCATGGATATCCCTCTTTCTTACCAAGCGAATAAATAGAAACTGCGCTTAAGATCCTACCCTTGCGCGAGGAACTCCTGGGGGCTGAACACGGGAACACCGCGCTCGTTGAGCATGCTCGCGAACACGCCGTCGCCGCGCACGAGCACGCCAGAAAAGGTGCCGTCGTAGATGCTGCCCACCCCGCAGGACGGACTGCGCGGCTGTAAGATGGCGGCGTCGATCTCTCCTGTGTGCGAAGCGCGGGCGAGCTCCGCGGCAGCTCCGGCGCGAAACGCCTCGTCGACGCTCTCCCCCACCTCGTTCACCACGACGCCACTCCGAATCTCGGAGCGCAGGCGCGGCGTGGGCAGGCCGCCGGCAACCTCGGGGCAAACGGCGACGACCTCGCAGCCACGCTCCTCAAGCGCGGCCACGAGGTCGTCACAAAGATTGTTCCCACCGTTGTACTTGCAGTTCCTGCCCAACAGGCAGGCACTCACGACGACGCGCATGGGTATGGCTCAGCCAGGAGCGTTCGCGCTACTCGCCGAGCTTCTGCCCGCAGGACATGCAGAACGCGTCGCCCTCGCTCACGGGAGCGCCGCACTTGGGGCAGACCGGTCCCTCGACGGGGGCGGCAGCCGGAGCGGCAGGCGCAGCAGCACCAGAGGCGGCCATGATGTCGGCCATGGACTTGCCGCAGCCGGCGCAGAACATATCGGAGGCGCTGATGCGGGTGTGGCAGAACGGGCACACCACGACCGTCGCAGCCTGCTGCGAGGCGGCGTTCTGACGCTCGATCTCGTCGAGCTGAGCCTGGATAGAGGCGCGCTCGGCGTCGATTTGAGCGATGCCGTCGAAGAGCTGCTCACGGCCCGTACGGAACGAAGGATCGTCCTTCGTGATGTCGTAGAGGCTTGCGCCCAACTGCGCCGCAAGCGCCTGACGACGCTTCATGGCGTCGTTCAACTGGTTCTTGAGCTTCATCGATTCCACGCCGCGGTTGGCACCGGCGACGCCGCGATTCAAGGAAGCCTGGACGTCATCGAGAAAACCCATGGGTTCCACCTTCTTGACTATACGTACGAAATGGACAATGGATCCGCGGCGGTTGCGCTCGCGAACCGTTTCGAATATACCACCTGTTGCGGACAAGATGCGCGACGTACCAAAAGTTGTCACGCCCGGCCTCGCACAAGAGCCTCCATCCCACGCGCGTTCCCGCTCAGCCCCGCCGATAATTCGACGTTAAGCGCCAGCTCATCACTGCTCTTTGATGCGCAGATAAATCGCCCGGGCGCCGGCGGTGTTCGCACGCTCCTCGAACTCGTACACACCGAGGGACTTCAAAAACGGACTGAGCTTGCGGAACCCGTAGTTGCGCACGTCGAAATCGGGCAGACGCTTGGGCAGCTCACTTCCGACCGTCCCCAGAAACACCCAGCCCTCTTCATCGGAAAACTGGTCGACGATCGAATCGACCGCCGAGCGGATGCGCCGCATATGGCTGCGGCGCGCCGTGCGAGGCAGCTCGCTGAACTCGATGTCGCCGCCCATGTCGCCGGGAGCACGCCGGGGACGCGGGGACGCCGTACCGGGTTCCTCTACCGCTTCTTCCTTCTCCGGCTCATCTTTCGCCTTGCTTGATGCCGGCTTGTGCGCGTCGGACGGCTTATCCGCCTTCTTCGGAGCGGCCTTCGAGGAACGCTTGGAGCGCTTAGCGGGAACATCGGACTCGGCATCGTCCTCTTGGACGTCGTCTTCGTTGCGCCGCGCGGCGAAGAGCAGGTCGAGGTATTTGAACTGGTTGCACGCCGAGATGAACGGCTCGGGCGTCTTCTCCTCCCCCATGCCGATCACCTGCATGCCGCTCTCACGCAGGCGGGCTGCAAGGCGTGTAAAATCGGAATCTGAGCTCACGAGCGCGAAGCCGTCTACGGTACCGGAGTAGAGGATATCCATCGCGTCGATGATCATCGCCGAGTCTGTCGCGCTCTTGCCCGTGGTGTAGCTGTACTGCTGCATGGGGATGATCGAGTTGTCGAGCAGGCAGCCCTTCCACGAGGCGAGCCGCTGGCTCGTCCAGTCCCCGTAGATGCGCTTGTACGTGGCGATGCCGGAGTTTGCCACCTCGTCAAGGATAATCTTGATGTATTTCGGCGCAATGTTGTCCGCGTCGATGAGGATCGCGAACCGCGGGTCGTGTGAGGTATCTGAAGCCATGGGAACCTTTCTGTAGGATGTTCGAGCGGGTGTGGAGCCTGCCGGTCAAAGCCGAAAGGCCCCGCCCCCCCGCTATGGCTCATGATACCCCGAACGACGGCGGCGCTATCCGCCGGCGAACCGGAGGCGCTGGGCTTAGACCGAAACACCTCGCGACGAAGGGGTTCGGATCGAAACAAATCGGTTCGATGCACCTATTCGTCGAGCTGGATGCTCACAATGCCGTGTAGCTCACCATTTTGGTTCTCAAGGTAATAGACGTGTATGAGGGGGTCGGCATTGGGAACGCTCGTCAAGGTGAGGGTCTCACTAAAGCCATAGTCCCCTCGATAATTAGAACGCTGATAAACCCCGTTGAACACATCCTCAGCTGAAAGAGCATCGTCCAAGACACTCGTTGCAAGATCGGCTGCCTCTAAATGTACGGACGACGAGATTGCCTGAACCGTTCCATCTTCTGAAAACTGAACGACCGAATACATAACATTACCGTTGGACTCAGATATCTCTAAATACCATGTTCCCGTGGGGTCGCCCTCAGCAATGGACTCGGGGAACTGCACGCGGATGGAATCCGTCGTGGTCGATGACGACGAGTACTCGGGAGAGAACTCGATGTCCTCGACGCGCCATATGGTGCCATAGCTGTTTGAGCCATCCGGGACGAGCGTACCGGAGCACAAAACCGCTGTACCCCCGTTTGTCTCGACAAACTCGAGCGTCTGCTCTCCCGCGTCCCCGCTCACTCTAAAGTCATAAGGAATGATCCCGTACAATGAGTAGCGGCCATTGGGAATGCTCTTTGTGCCGCCGCCACCGAGCACGCCCGTCGCAAAGAGCACGATGGCGACAACGGCAGCCACCCCCGCCACGACCGCGATGCCGCCGAGGATGAGCGGCTTCTTCGAGCGCTTGGGCGCGCCCGGCGCCGCGGCGTAATCAGTCGCAGACACACTCGGCACCGCGGGTGCAGGGGTCTGAACGGGCGCGGGATCCGCAGCTTTGGGCTGAGATACGTTCGCCACACCCGTGCTGGCAACTCCGCACCACGGACAAAACGTCGAGCCGTCGGGCAGCTCCTGGCCGCATTTGGGACAGAACATAGTAACCCCCCCATCACGAGACAATGCTTGCTCCATGAAAGGGGGTGCCAGCAAAATGCAAGTGCGAGACGCCGACCCGCACCTACGTCAACGAACTCCGCCCCGCCTGGGGCCGGACATATTCTTCTGGCGCAGTTCCGCAGAAAAGCCCGCCGAGGCGGGCTTTTCGAGGACTGTTTGAGCACAGAAGAATATGTCCGGCCCCAGGCGGGGCGGCCAAACGGAGCTGCGACCCGCTACGCCGTGGGCTTCGGCGGCATGAGCGGGTTCTCGCGCTTCAGAAGCGTCATGAACTCCTGCCCCGTGATCGTCTCCTTCTTGTAGAGGTAGCGCGCGAGCTCGTGCAGCTTGAACTTGTTCTCCTTCAGGATCTGCATCGCTCGGGCGTGCGCATCCTCAATGAGCTTGCGCACCGCCTCGTCCACGTGCTCGGCGGTACCGGGCGCACAGGTGAGCGACGTATCCTGCGAGAGGTAGGCGTTCTGCACGGTGCCGAGCGCCATCATGCCGAATTCCTCGGACATGCCGAAGCGCGTGATCATGTTGCGCGCGAGCTTTGTCGCCTGTTCGATATCGTTCGCCGCGCCGGTGGTCATCTCGTTGAAGATGAGCTCCTCGGCAGCGCGGCCACCGCAGTACACGGCGAGCTTGTCGAGCGCCTCCTGGCGCGTGGTGAGGAACTTCTCGTCCTCCTCCACCTGCATGGTGTAGCCGAGCGCGCCCGAGGTGCGCGGCACGATGGTGATCTTCGTGACCGGCGCGCCTTCCTTCATGTTCGCCGCCACGATGGCGTGCCCGATCTCGTGGTAGGAGACGACCTGCTTCTCGTGGTCGGAGAGCACCGTGGACTTACGCTGTTGGCCGGCGATGACGACCTCGACCGATTCCTCAAAGTCCTCCTGCAGGGCACGGTTGCGGCCCATGCGCACGGCGCGCAGC
>CAJLVH010000041.1 GCA_905210055.1 uncultured Enorma sp.
CCACATGTCCCAAAATGCACCTGTCCCCAATTGGGTCACAAAAGCCCTTGGGGCGGTCGCGCACACCGAGAGTGCGATCCTGCGCGTCGGTGCGTTTTTTGTCCGCGGGGTTTGGTAGACTCATCTCAGCAAGAACGATGTGTGAGAGAGTTGGTCGCATGGGCACTTGGAATCTTACTGGCACGACGCCTTTGGCGGATACATCGACGCAGGCAACGACGCAGCACGGTGCTGGGCACGATGAAGACGCATTGTCCGTGTCCCAAGCCGTTGAGCTCGCGGCGAACGCGCTCGACGCGCTGCCCCTGCTCACGGTGATAGGCGAGGTCACGGGTTTTCGCGGCCCCAACGCGCGGAGCGGTCACTGCTACTTCCAGATTAAGGACGACGCGGCGGCCGTCGACTGCATCGTGTGGCGCGGTTCCTACGCCAAGCGCAGCTTCGATCTGCGCGACGGCATGCAGGTGCAGTTCACGGGCAATTTCAACCTGTATAAGCCGACCGGACGCATGAGCTTCGTCGCCAAGACCTTCACGCTTGCGGGTGAGGGGCTCCTGCGCCAGCAGGTGGCGGCGCTGGCCGAAAAACTCCGCCGCGAGGGTCTCATGGATGAGGCGCGCAAACGGCCCATCCCGGCGTTCTGCACGCGCGTCGCGGTGGTGACGTCGCTTTCCGGCGCGGTCATCGACGACGTCAAGCGCACGCTGCGTCGCCGCAATCCGCTCGTGGAGCTCATTTGCGTGGGAGCGAAGGTACAGGGCGAGGGTGCTCCGGCTGAGCTCGTGGAAGGGCTCGCGCGCGCTGCGGCGATCGATCCCGCACCCGATTGCATCATGCTCGTGCGCGGCGGCGGCTCCTTCGAAGACCTCATGACGTTCAACGACGAGACGCTTGCCCGTGCGGTTGCCGCCTGCCCCGTGCCTGTCGTGACGGGAATCGGTCACGAGCCGGATACTTCGATCTGCGATATGGTGAGCGACCGGCGTTGCTCCACGCCCACGGCGGCGGCGGAATCCGTGGCGCCCGCCATCGACGACCTTGTCGATTTGCTTCATGCGCGTGAGCGCAGGCTCGCCACCGCTACGTCATCGATCGTACGCGGGGCTGCGGGCGAACTGTCGGCGCTCGGCGAGCGGCTTTCGAGCGTCGTGAGCGCCCGTCTTTCCCAAGAGCAGTATGCGCTCGCCGCGCTCGGTGCGCACGGTTGTCTCAGGAGCCCCGGGTATATCGTCGAGCGCCGGCGGGCGGAGGCGGCGCAGACGGTAGACCGCCTGGCGCTTGCGATCGAGCATGCGCTGGAGCGTTTCGCCCGCCCGCTCGAGGCGCTGCCGCCCCGCTTTGCTGCGGCGAGCGCACAGCTTTCGATATATCGGCATGCGCTCGAGCTTTCCACGTCACGGCTGCATGCGGCGGGGGAGGGCGTCACAGTTCCGCGCCGTTCCGCGCTGGGCGCGCAGGCGGCGGCGCTCGATGCGCTCTCGCCGCTCAAGGTGCTCGCACGCGGGTACGCCATCGCCTATGGCGACGAGGGCGTGCAGGTGAGCGCGGGTGCATTCGCGGCGGGAGACACGATGCGCGTGCGCTTCTCCGACGGTGAGGTCGCGGCAACGGTGGATTCGGTGTCTGCTCGCGAGGCGTGAGCACGCGGCAGGCAGGAGATAAAGAAAGGTGAAGACCATGGCTGAGCAGAAGAACATCGACGAGATGAGCTACAAAGAAGCTTCGCAGGAGCTCGAGCGCATCATCCGTTCGCTTGAATCCGGCGAGCTCGAGCTCGAAGAATCGCTCGAGAGCTACACGCGCGGCGTCGAGCTCCTGAAGAGCCTGCGCGGGCGCCTTGCTACCGTGGAGCAGAAGGTGAGCGTTCTCATGAAGGATGTCGACGGCGGGGATGTGCTCGTGGAGGGTACACCAGCCGACACGACCGATACCCTCAAGCTGTAAGGAGGCACCCATGTCCGATTGCATCTTCTGCAAGATCGCCGCGCACGAGATCCCTTCGACGGTTGTCTATGAAGACGAGCTCGTCATCGCATTCGACGACCTCTCGCCGCAGGCACCGGTCCACACGCTCGTGATTCCGAAAGAGCATTACCAGGACATCACGGATGGTGTTCCGGCCGAGACGCTCGCCGCGATGGTGCATGCCATCGGCGAGGTCGCGAAGGCGAAGGGCCTCGGCGCGGGCTTCCGTGTCATCTCGAACAAGGGCGCAGACGCGGGGCAGACGGTCATGCATTTCCACATACACGTGCTCGGCGGAGAGCCGCTCGGCGAGAACCTCATCTAACGTTACGGCGCGCCGTGTTCTATCTCTGGCTTGCTTGCTATGTTCCCTAGCGAGACGGCGCGCATGCGAGTATCATTAATCATTGTGTGTACCGCGACGCACGCGTTGCCGGCTGGATGCCGGGACGGGTGCTCGCCAACCAAGGGGGTTACATGAACGTACTGGTCATCAACGCCGGCAGCTCGAGCCTTAAGTACCAGCTGCTCAACACCGAGACGCGCGAGGTCTTCGCGAAGGGCAACGCCGAGCGCATCGGTATCGAGGGCTCGTTCATCGGGCACGAGGAGTACGGCAAGAAGGACAAGCTCGAGGTCGAGCTGCCCGATCACCGCACCGCCATCAAGCACATCTTCGACATTCTCGAGACGGTAGCCGAGAAGCCCGAGGGCATCGGCCACCGCGTGGTGCAGGGTGGCTGGTACTTCCCCGAATCCGCCGTCGTGACCGACGAGACGCTCGGTTGGGTGCGCGAGGTAGCTCCGCTGGCGCCGCTTCACAACTATGCCGAGGCAGACGTCATCGAGATCTGCCGCGAGATGTTCCCCGAGCTCGGCAACGTTATCGTCCCGGATACCGCTTTCCACTACAACATGCCTGAGCAGGCGTGGCGCTATGCCATCCCGCGCGACATCGTGGACAAGTACCACGTGCGCAAGTACGGCGCGCATGGCACGAGCCACCGCTACATCTGGCGCACGGTGAACGAGTTCATGGGCGGCAAGACCCACAAGCTCGTGAGCTGCCACCTCGGTTCCGGCGCGAGCCTTTGCGCCATCGAGGACGGCCAGTGCAAGGACACCACCATGGGCCTCACGCCGCTTGACGGCCTCATCATGGGCACGCGCTGCGGTACCGTGGACCCGGCGACGGTGTTCTACCTCAACCGCGAGGCCGACATGAGTATCGACGAGATCGATACCATGATGAACAAGCAGTCCGGCCTGCTTGCCGTCTCCGGCGTCTCGAGCGATTCTCGCGATATCGAGGAAGGCATGAACAACGGCGACGCCAACTGCAAGATGGCGATGGAGATGTTCTACTATCGCACCTCGCAGCTGTTCGCCGAGATGGCGGCGTCCATGGAGGGCGTCGACACCATGGCCTACACCGCCGGCATCGGTGAGAACTCCGTGACCATGCGCGCCGGCGTGGCGAAGCGCCTCGAGTGGATGGGCGTGAAGATCGATCCCGAGCTCAACAAGGTGCGTTCGGACGACCCGCGCATCATCTCCACGCCGGACTCCGCGATCACCGTGCTCGTGGTTCCCACGAACGAGGAGCTTATGATTGCCCTCGATGTCGAGGAGCTGCTGGGCTAAATCCCTGCCCTGGATAATAGCGACCGCTGAAGCCTCTCCGTGCATTTCGCTCGGGGGAGGCTTCTTCGTTGCGTAGCCGCGCCGTGCCGATGGCGGGCAGACCCCGTCCCCGAAGCGGAACAGAGATTATCTGAGAAAATCATGCCGTTTGCAGGTGAGGGTTTACCTTGTTGTGCTCTCGTGCGACACTCCGTGGCGAGGCGCGTTGCTCGCGCGCCGGCGGTTCGCGTGCTGTGCGACACGACATGGGGGAGTCGACATGCCTGCTCTAACGATTGGTGAGGCTGCCGGGGTCGAAAAGCCCAATCTCGAGGACGAACAGCTGGTACCGGGTGAGAAGCTGCTCACGCCCGATGAGGCGCGGGCGAGCGAGCGCCTGGCCGAGAAGCGCGGCTCCGAACCCGGCTTGCTCCGCTTCTTCCTCATGCTGAACGCCGGTCTTGTGCTCACTGCCATATCGATTGTCGTCTTCAAGACGCCGAACCACTTTGCGTTCGGTGGTACCTCGGGCGTCTCGGTGATCCTCTCGTCGCTCGTTCCCGACCTACCCGTCTCGGCGTTCATGTGGATCCTGAACATCGTCCTCGTGGTGCTGGGCTTCATCTTCCTTCCCAAGAAAGCGGTGGGTTGGAGCATCTACGCATCGATCGCGCTCTCCGCATTCGTCTCGCTCATCGAGCTCGTGTATCCCAGCAACGTTTCCCCCACCGGGGATATGTGGCTCGACCTGTGCTTTGCTGTCATCCTGCCCGCGCTCGGTAGCGCAATCGTCTTCGATATCGGCGCATCGACGGGCGGTACGGATATCCTTGCCATGATTCTGAAGCGCCATACGAGCCTTCAGATCGGCAAAGCGCTCATGATGGTCGATATCGGTATCGTACTCATCGCAGCCGTGCTCTTCGGGCCGCGCACCGGCCTGTACTGCGTGCTGGGCTTGTTCGCGAAGACGCTCGTGGTCGATGGCGCGATCGAGAGCCTGCACCTGCGAAAGGTCTGCACCGTCATCTCGCAGCAACCTGCGGAGGTCGAGAAGTACATCGTGCGCAACCTGAAGCGTTCCGCGACCATCAGCTATGGATACGGTGCCTATTCCGGTAAGCGCGTCACGGTGCTCATGAGCGTGCTTTCGACGCGCGAGGCCATGAGGCTGCGCCTGTTCGTGCGCAAGATCGACCCCGGCGCGTTCATCACGATCGTCAACAGCTCGGAGATCATCGGCAAGGGTTTCCGCGACATGAACTAGCTCCGCGGTTCGTCCCTAGCAGCGTATGCATGGTGTTCAATAACCTCTGGGGTTATTTACCACCGGGCTCCGGTAAAGCGTCACCGGGTCTTTACATACAAGAGACGGGGATGCCATACGACACCCCCGTCCCGATGGAAAGCCTCTATACGATTCTGGTTACTCGGCGAGCTGGGCCTGGACGCAGGTGATGGCCACAACGCCCACGATGTCGTCGGCGGAGCAGCCGCGCGAAAGGTCGTTCACCGGCTTGGCGATACCCTGCAGGATGGGGCCGTACGCCTCGGCCTGGCCGAAGCGCTGCACGAGCTTGTAACCGATGTTGCCCGTCTCGAGGTTGGGGAACACGAGCACGTTGGCGTGGCCAGCGACCGTGCTCTCGGGCGCCTTGAGCGCGGCTACGCTCGGCACGATGGCGGCATCGAGCTGCAGATCGCCGTCGATGGCGAGCTCGGGCGCCTTCTCCTTGGCGAAAGCCGTGGCCTCCTGCACCTTCTTGGCAGTGTCGCCGCCGGCCGAGCCCATCGTGGAGTAGGAGAGCATGGCAACCTTGGGTTCGATATCGCCCATGAAGGTCTTGAAGGAGTTGGCCGAGGCGATGGCGATCTCGGAGAGCTCGTCGGAGGTGGGGGCGATGTTAAGGCCGCAGTCCGCGAAGACGAGCGTGCCGTCGGCACCGAATTCGGGGGTCTTCGTGCACATGACCATGAAGGCCGAGACGAGCTTCGTGCCAGGTGCCGTCTTCAGGATCTGGAGCGCCGGGCGCAGCGTGTTGGCCGTGGAGTGGCAGGCGCCGGAGACGAGGCCGTCGGCGTCGCCCATCTTGACCATCATGGTGCCGTAGTAGGTGGCGTCCATCATCTGGGCGCGCGCCTGCTCGATGGTGACGCCCTTCTTGGCGCGCAGCTCGGCGAACTTCTGGGCATAGGCCTCGTGCTTGGGAGCGGTCGGGGAGGTCGGGTCGATGACGTGTGCGCCGGGGACGTCGATCTCGGCCGGGTTGCCCAGGATCACGACGTTCGCGATGCCCTCCTCGATGATCTTCTTCGCAGCCTCGATGGTGCGCGGATCTTCGCCCTCGGGCAGGACGATCGTCTTCACGTCCGCCTTCGCGGCAGCCTTCATGCGGTTCAGGAAGTCACTCATGGTTCTCCTCTAGATTGAAGCCCAGCCGCATCGCGCCTGCTCCCGCGCACGCGGGCACCTCGAGGCGTAGCTTGTTGAGCTTTCCTTGTGTGGCAACCCTATTATAGGCCGCTGCGCGCTATAATCGCTTAGATAATTGAACCGTAAGTGTTCATTCGTACGGTAAAGCGCCTGCAAGGAGCAGCTATGCATCTCATGAGTGGTCTTCCCGCATCGTTCAACCCCGACGATTACGATATGATCGTCGTCGGCGCGGGGTATGCCGGTTCGGTGTGCGCCCGCCGCGTGGCGGAAGGCGCGGGGTTCCGTGTGGCGGTGCTCGAGCGCCGAGACCACATCGCGGGCAACGCGTACGATTTCGAGAACGAGGACGGCATCCTCATCCACAAGTACGGCCCGCATATCTACCACACGTATAGTGAGCGCGTGAACGAGTTCCTCTCGCGCTTCACCAAGTGGACGGACTACCAGCACAAGGTGCTCGCCAACATCCACGGCACGCTTATGCCGGTGCCCTTCAACCACACGAGCCTGAAGCTCGCGTTTGGCGAGGAACGCGGCGAGGAGCTCTACCAGAAGCTCGTCGACGTCTTCGGTGCCGACAAGAAGGTGCCGATTATGGAGCTTCGCGAGAAGAACGACCCCGACCTGCAAGAGGTCGCGGACTACGTGTACGAGAACGTGTTTTTGCACTATACGATGAAGCAGTGGGGTCAGACGCCCGACGAGATCGACCCCTCCGTGACTGGCCGCGTGCCCGTGTTCATCGGCGACGACGACCGCTACTTCCCGCAGGCGCCCTACCAGGGCATGCCCGAGGACGGCTACACCGCGCTTTTCGAGCACATGCTCGACCACGACCTCATCGACGTGTACGTGGACGTGGACGCACGCGATATCTTCGAGATCGGCGAGACGAACGTCTCCGTGTGCGGTAAGTGCTATGGCGGCGAGATCGTCTACACGGGTCCCTTGGACGAGCTCTTTGGTCTCGACCTCGGTGCGCTGCCGTACCGCACGCTCGACATGGTGTTCGAGACGCTCGACCAAGATCAGTTCCAGCCCGTGGGCACGGTGAACTACACCACGAGCGAGGACTTCACGCGCATCACTGAGTTCAAGAACATGACCGGCCAGGTCGTGCCCGGCAAGACCACCATCATGAAGGAGTACAGCCACGCCTTCGAGCCGGGGAGCGACCAGACGCCGTACTACGCGATCATCGATCCCGAGAACCAGGCGCTGTACGAGCGCTATCTCGAGCGCGTGCAGAACCTCACGAATTTCCATCCCGTAGGCCGCCTTGCCGAGTACCGCTACTACGACATGGACGCCGTGACCGAATCCGCCCTTGATTTGTCTGACGAGATCATTTCCTGCCATGCATAAGATCATCACCTTCGCCATTCCGTGCTACAACTCTGCCGCCGATATGGACCACGGCATCACGTCGATCCTCGAGGGGAGCGACTTTGCCGAGGACGTTGAGATCATCATCGTCGACGACGGCAGCCAGGACGAGACGCCCGCCAAAGCGGACGAATGGGTGGCGCGCTACCCGAACATCATCCGCGCCGTGCATCAGGAGAACGGTGGGCACGGTATCGCGGTGCTCTCGGGCCTGCGCGAGGCGACCGGCACGTACTACAAGGTCGTCGACTCCGACGACTGGCTCGATGCGTCTGCGCTCGCGACGATGCTCTCCATTTTGCGCGGCTTCGAGGAGCGCGGAATGGAGATCGACCTCTTCATCTCGAACTACGTGTACGAGAAGGTGCACGAGGACAAGCGCACCACGATCAGCTACCGCGGAGCGCTGCCGCGCAAGAAGGTCTTCACCTGGGATAAGATTGGCTATTTCCGCCCCGATCAGAACCTGCTCATGCACAGCCTCACGTACCGTACGGAAGTCGTGCGGGCGGCGAACCTGCCGCTTCCGGCGCACACGTTCTACGTCGACAACATCTACGCGTACGTACCCCTGCCGCTGGGCAAGAAGATGGACTACGCCGACATCGACCTCTACCGGTACTTCATCGGCCGCGAGGGGCAGAGCGTGAACGAGGCCACGATGGTGCGCCGTCTCGACCAGCAGTTCCGCATCACGCGCATCATGATGAATGCCTATCACTTGTACCGCGACGTGCCCGAGAGCCGTCTCGCGTCGTACATGATGGGTTATTTCACCATGATGATGGCCGTGTGCTCCGTGTTCTCGAAGCTTTCCGATGACCCCGAGATGAAGCAGGAATGCAAGAAGCTCTGGGCCGAGCTCAAGGAGTACGACGAGCGCATGTATCGCCACGCGCGCTGCGGCATCCTGGGTATCGGGACGAATCTGCCCACGAAGGCGGGCGAAAAGACGTCCGTCGCGCTCTATCGTGCCGCGAGCAAGATCTTCAAATTCAATTAGGAGGACGTTGAGCCTTGCTTCCTGACGGGCTTGGGCGCTTCATCCTTCGCTAGTCCTCGGCGCCTGCGGAATCGCTCAGGATGAAGCGACCGAGCCCTGCGCGCGGTTCACGTGGGTGCGGAGAGCGCGTTTCGCCCCGTTATCTCCTGCGGAGATAACGGGGCAGGTTGATTGAGGTTGTAGCGTTGACGGATTCCCGAGCGGTGGGATGGCGGTGCCGCCGGATGAAGGGAATGCCGCCGTCCGGGCTCTTTCTTTTTTCGAAATGGTTTTGCTGCGGTGGTATCAGGGCGGCACAAGGTGACGTTTCTTTGCCGCTGGGGTATTCGGAACCGTTGCCTGCTACGTAAACCATGCGAACTACTATTGTTTTTAATCGGCGCGAGGGCGCGGCTACTACGGTTGAGCTCTTGGGGGTCGCCGGGCGTTCTCCTGAACGTTTCCGCAGCCGCGTGTGTTTCGCTCCGCAGGAGCGAAACGCACATGCGGCGAGGACTAGCGAAGGAGAACGCCCGGCGACCCCCGCCGAAGCGCGTGCAGCCCGGATCCTTCAGCACCCAAGCGTCGTTAGATCGTGATGATGCCCATCGCTACGAGCACGATCGCCACCACGCCGAGCCCCACGAGCACCACCGCGAGCGGCTTCTCGAAGCCCTCGAGGATATGGTTGCAGCGCTGCTCGCGCCGTGCCGCGATGTAGCAAACGAGGCCGGGGATGTAGGCGATGCAGCAGAGCAGGAGCAGGTCGACGCCGGCGAGCACCACGGCGACCACGAGGAACACGGTCGCGAAAAGCGAGAGCGCGAGCGCGGAGCCTGCTTGTTCGACTTCTCTTTCGCGTGCGAGCTTCACCATATAGGCGGAAGCGAGCGACCAGCTGATCACGATCGACGCGGTGCAGAGCGAATACGCGAACTGATAGGCCGCCTCGGAGAAGAGCATCACGATTGAGAGCAACTGGATCATGGCACCGGTGACGACGAGGCAGAGCGTGGGCGCGCCATGGGCGTTGAGCTTGGCGAAGCCGCTCGGCAGGAGCTCCATGTCCGCCATGGTGCGCATGGCCTCGGAAGCGAGGATGGTGTAGGAGAGCCACGCGCCCAGGATCGAGATGACGAGGCCGCCGGCGATGAACGCGCCGCCCCATGAGCCCACGGCCTCCTGGAAGATATAGACCATGGAGGGTGATCCCATAGTGAGGAGCTCGTCGCGCGTGAGATAGCCGTAAGGTAGCACGGAGGCGGCAACGTAGATGAACACGAGTGCGGAGGTACCGAGGATCGTGGCACGCGAGACGTCGGCTTTCCGGCGCGCGCGGTGACCGAGTACCGCGGCACCCTCCATCCCGACGAACACCCACATCATGACCATGAAGCAGTTGATAATCTGCGTGGTGAGGCTTCCCGGCGCCGCATCGTTTCCCAGGTTGTTGGCGAGTGTGCCCCAGAAATCGGCGGTGAACACATCGAAGCTGAACATGAAGAGCATCGTCACGATGAAGACGAAGATGGGGATGAGCTTGCAGCACATCACGATCGCGTTCACCACGGACGCTTCTTCGACGCCATGGTTCACCAGAAGGATGATCGCCCAGTTCATGACCGAGATGAAGACGACGGCAGGCACGGTGAGGCCGGCGGGAAGAAGTAGCCGATCGCGGTCACGAGCATCACACCGAAGGCTACGTTACCGATCCAGATAGAGAGCCAGTAGCCCCAGCCCGAGACGAAGCCCACGAACGGGCCGAATCCTTCATTCGCATAGGCCACGATGCCGTCGAGGTCTGGGCGCGCGAGTGAGAGCTTGCCGAATGTCGTGGCGAGCCCGATGAAGCCGATGCCCGTGATGATCCAAGCGATGATCGCGGC
Source organism: uncultured Enorma sp. (assembly GCA_905210055.1). Taxonomy (GTDB): domain Bacteria; phylum Actinomycetota; class Coriobacteriia; order Coriobacteriales; family Coriobacteriaceae; genus Enorma. Next base: position 10,283 of record CAJLVH010000041.1, read on the forward strand.
GCCGGGGGCAGCGGCGGCGGAGATATCGGTCGAAAGGGCGAAGACGCCTGAGCCGATTGACGAGGAGATGACGAGTGCGATGAGCCCGATGAGGCCGATGCCACGCTTTGACGCTGGTTCGGAAGAGGCGCTTCCCGCACTTGACGATCCGGTAGGTTCTGCCATAGTTGCTCCAATCATGCGAAGAGACGGACGTGGCTGGCAAGATCGGCGAGGTGCTGCCGTGCAGGCAACGCTTGCCAGGACGCTCCGTCATGCTATGCAAGATAGTAGCTTAGTTATGCAAATTCTTGAATGCCGGGGCACCGTGAATTCCGTCGGCGGACAGGCATCCGGCGCAAATGGCTTCTTCAAGCACGCGCGTGGCCGCGACACCGAGCATGTCGAGCGGGAATGCTCGGTCGCCCAGTGCGCCGGAAGCGAGCACGTAGATCGTGTCGCCGTCGTTGGTGGTGTGCGTGGGGCGAATGGTGTGCGCATAGGCATCGGCAGCCATCTGCGCAAGCTTGGTCGCTTGGGCTTTGGTAAGCCGCGCGTTCGTGATGATGCATGAAATGGTAGTGTTCGTGCGGTCGAGCGGCATAGCGAGGTGCTCCACCGCGGCGAGCATGGCATCTTCCATGCTCACGATTTCGAGGGAGTCTGCTGCGGCGCGCATGCCGGCGATGGCGGCACCCGTCGTCGGGTCGACCACGTTGCCGCAGGCGTTCACCACGGAGATGGCACCGATCTTGAGCTCGCCCGCCGCGCGCGCCCGTGCTCCGAGGCCGCCCTTCATGAGCGTCGTCGGTCCGTTGAGCTTGCCCACGGTGGCACCCGTACCCGCACCGACCGTACCCTCTGCAACGGGCGCAGGCTCCGTGTCGAGCGCAGCGCGGGTAGCCTCGATGCCCTCTGCCACGCCCGGCCGCACGGTGGCGCTTCCGAAGGCAAGGTCGAAGATGCAGCTTGAGCAGACGATCGGCACGCGCGCAACGCCCACGTCGAGTCCGATGCCGCGCGCCTCGAGCTCGCGCGCCACGCCCGATGCCGCTTCGAGTCCGAAGGCCGAGCCACCGGAAAGGCAGACGGCGTTGACCACTTCGACGGTGTTTTCCGGGCGGAGGAGGTCGGTCTCGCGCGATGCCGGCGCGCCGCCGCGTACATCGACGCCTCCCGTAGCGCCCTCGGGAGCCACAATGACCGTGCAGCCCGTGGCCGCATCGAGGTTCGTGGAATGCCCGATGCGGAACCCTTCGATGGTGTGGATGGGGATGGGCTGCCAGCGTGTGCTCATGGGTTTCCTCTCGTCATGTAAAATTACCCCAGGGGTTTTTACATCCTGCTTTGTCGATGTAAAAATACCCCTGGGGTAATTTTACATGACGCGATTGCATGCGCCGCAGTCAACGTGGTATCTAGAGCGCCTTCAGCTTTCGTACGACCTCGGCGATGGGGAGGCCGACGACGTTGTAGAAGTCGCCGTCAATGCCTTTCACGAGCATGCGGCCGCCTGTTCCCTGGATGCCGTAAGCCCCGGCCTTATCCATCGGTTCGCCCGAGGCGACGTAGGCGTCGATCTCCTCATCGGTGAGCTCGTAGAACGTGACGTCCGTTTTGGCGACGAACGAAACGGGTGGCTCATCGTCGCTCAGGCGTCGGGGCTCGCGCTCATCGCATGGTGCGATGCACACGCCCGTCGCGACGGTGTGCGTTCGTCCGGACAGGCGCCTCAGCATGGCGCAGGCGTCGGCTGCGTCGTTCGGCTTGCCGAGTACCTCGCCGTCGATGGTTACGATGGTATCTGCCGCGAGCACGACCTCGGAGGGCTCTGCGTGAGTTGCAAGGACGGTCGCCGCCTTTACGCAGGCGAGACGCTCCACGAGGGAGAAGGGATTCTCGTGTGGGAGCGGCTTCTCATTGACATCCGCCGGGATCACGCGGAATTCGAAACCCGCTTCGCGCAGGATCTCGATGCGGCGGGGCGACTGCGAGGCGAGGATCATAGCTGGATACTTTCACGAACCTTTTGGACGGCGCGCTCGCCGGCGATGTCACCGAGTACCGCGAGCGCGAACGGCAGCGCTTGACCCATGCCGGAAGCGGTGATGATATTGCCATCCACGATGACGGTCTTGCCGCCGGCATAGGTGCCCGCGGGGAACGTCGACTCGAAGCCCGGGAAGCATGTTGCCTTTCGTCCCACGAGCAGGCCGAGCTCGCCTAAGATGGAAGGCGCTGCGCAGATGGCCGCGACGTGCTTCGTGGTGGCGAATTCGCGTACGAGCGCGCAGACCCGTTCGTCGCGGCGCAGGTTCGTGGTGCCGGGGAGGCCGCCGGGCAGCACGATGTAGTCGTACTCGTCGAAATCGACCTCGTCAAGCGTGCAATCGCACGTCACGCCGATCTGCTGCGAGCTCACGGTGTCGCGCGTCGGCATAATCGATACGAGCGACACGCGCACGCCTCCGCGGCGCAGGATGTCGACCATGGTCAGGCATTCAATCGTTTCGAACCCGTCCGCGACGAGCACGGCGACAGCGCTCATACTGCATCCTTTCAGTTGCTGGAACCTCTGGAGCCTTATACCCATTCAGCCGCCCCGCCCGTCCGGCATTGAGGATAGACGCACCCGCCAA
>CAJLVH010000042.1 GCA_905210055.1 uncultured Enorma sp.
CCCCGGCAGTATCGTCCCGGTGCGGTCTAAGGGATGTGGTTTGCGCATGGGCGCTACGTACGGGGTGTGGGCGGAGGCGGGTATATCGTCCCGCGCGCAGTTCGCGCAGCGTTGTCTGAGCACGGGATGATATACCCGCCTCCGCCCCCATCCCGCCCGCGCCCGGACCGAACAAGCTGTGGTGCTTCGGCGCAGGCGTGCGCGAGGAAAAACATGTCCGGCCGGTGCGGTAGAATCTGGTTCCGGAATCGGATGGCCGACGCACCCGAACCATACCAGGCGCGCCGTTTCCGCATCTAGCATGTACGTCGTCTTAGCATATCAAGTGAGGAGATGCACCTATGGCCTTCGTCCACCTGCACAACCACTCAGAGTACTCCATGCTCGATGGAGCCACGCGCGTATCCGATATGGTCGCACGCGCGGTCGAGCTCGGCATGCCCGCCGTGGCGCTCACGGATCATGGATTCATGTACGGCATCCCGGAGCTCGGTCTCGCCTGCGACGCCTACAACCTCAAATCGCCCGAGCGCAAGGTTTGGAAGAGCGATAAGGCGGCGCTCGAGGCGGGCGCCGGACCTGCTTCACTCGACGCGCCCGATCCCGAGGAGGATCCCCGCGGGGCTGCGCAGCACGCGCGCGACCTCGAGGCATGGGAGGCCACGGGCTCGCTCGACGCGGTGAAGCCCTATGTGATCAAGCCCATCTTCGGCTGCGAGGTCTACTTCACCCCGGACGATACGCTCGCTCGCGACCGCAAGCCCGACCTCTACCACATGATCCTCATCGCCACGAATGAGACCGGCTACGTGAACCTCATGCAGACGGTCTCCGAGGCGGCGGTCGAAGGCTTCTACTATCGTCCGCGCGTGACCCTCGATAACCTCCGGCGCCATAGCGAGGGGCTCATCGCCACCTCGGCCTGCCTTTCGGGCATCGTTATGAAGAACCTCGACCGCGGCAACCCCGCAGAGGCGCTTCGCTGGGCGGAGACCTTCCGTGACCTGTTCGAGCCCGGGAACTTCTACATCGAGATCCAAGACCACGGCATCACGACCGAAAACGGTAACACCGAGGAACAGATCAACCGTCAGCTCATCGAGATCGCCCGCCAAGTGGGCGTCAAGGTCATCGCGACGAACGATTTCCACTACCTCACGCGCGAGGATGCCCCGGTGCAGGACATCATGATGTGTATCGGCATGAACTCCAAGGTGGACGATCCCAACCGCATGCGCATGACCGGTACCGAGTTCTACATGAAGTCCGAGGAAGAGATGCGCGCGCTCTTCCCGTACTGCCCTGAGGCGTGCGACAACACGCTCGAGATCGCCGATAAGTGCGACATGGAGCTCGAATGGGGCAAGATCATCCTGCCTCGCTACCCGCTGCTCGATCCCGGCGAGACGCATGAGAGCCAGTTCCGCCGCGAATGCGAGGAAGGCCTTGCCAAGCGCTACGGCGAGGATTGGGAGACGAAGGTCATCAATGGCATTTCCGTCAAGGAGCGCTTCGAGTTCGAATACAAGGTCATCTGCGACAAGGGCTTCGCCGCCTACTTCCTCATCGTCGCCGAATACGTGCGTTGGGCGAAGCAGAACGGCATCGGCGTGGGACCGGGTCGTGGCCCCGCCGCGGGCGCCATCGTCGCATACGCCATGGACATCACGACCTTCGATCCGCTCGAGAACGGCCTCATGTTCGAGCGATTCCTCTCACCCGAGCGTACCGAGATGCCCGATATCGATATGGACTTCGACGATGAGCGGCGGCTCGAGGTAATCGAGCACGTCCGCCAGCTCTACGGCCCCGAAAAGGTCACGCACGTCATCACCTACTCGACCATCAAGGCTAAGCAGGCGATCAACGATGCCGCGCGCGTGCTCGACTACCCCGTCTATGTGGGACAGCGCCTGTCGAAGATGATCTCGAGCGACCCGTTCGTGAAGCTCAAGCAGGTGCTTACGCGCGTGGAAGGCAAAGAAGAGAACTACAACCCCGATTTCGCCGAGGCGTACGCCAAGGATGCCGACGCGCACTGCATCATCGACGCGGCGCTCGCCATCGAGGGCCTCACGCGTGGCGAGGGTGTGCATGCCTGCGCGGTGCTCATCTGCCGCGACCCGGTGAACGAGCACGTGCCCACCAAGCTCGATACTAAGGGCGGCGTGGAGATCACCCAGTACGAAGGCCATACGGTCGCCGACATGGGCCTGCTCAAGATGGACTTCCTGGGCTTGCGCACGCTTACGGTCATCTCGAAGGCGCGCGCGAACATCAAGGCGAACCACGGCGTCGACATCGATGTGGACAAGATTCCCTTCGACGACCCCGCGATCTTCAAGCTCATGCAGGGCGGCCACACGGCGGGCGTCTTCCAGATCGAATCGGCCGGCATGACCGCTACGATCAAGAACATGAAGCCCACGGAATACAAGCACGTCGTCGCTCTGATCGCGCTCTATCGTCCCGGCCCTCTGGGCGCCGGCATGGTCACGAGCTACATCAACCGCATGAACGGCAAGGAGCCCTCCGTCTCCTACGATCCGCGCCTCGACGATATCCTCGGCGAGACCTATGGCACCATGGTCTACCAGGAGCAGGTTATGAACATCTCCGTCGAGATGTGCGGCTTCTCCAAGGGCGAGTCCGACAGTCGTATCCGCAAGCCCGTGGCAAAAAAGAAGATCAAGATGCTCACCGAGCAGGTCTTTCCGTGGGAGGACGGCCGTGAGGAGACCATCTACGACCATTGGATGAACGGCGCGGAGCGCAACGGCTACGAACGCAAGACCGCGCAGCGCATCTGGGACGACGTTCTCGAGTTCGCGTCCTACGCGTTCAACAAATCGCACTCGGCGGGCTACGCGATTCTCGTCATGCAGACGGCCTGGCTCAAGGCGCACTATCCGCATGAGTACATGGCGGCCGTGCTTACGAGCTATACCGGCAAGACCGAGAAGATCACGCACTACGTATCCGCTTGTCGCCACGACGGCATTCCGGTGCTCCCACCCGATGTGAACGAGTCCGGCCGTGAGTTCACGGCGACAGCAGAGGGCGTGCGCTTCGGCCTCGCCGGCATCCGCGGCGTGGGCGAAGGCGTGGCCGATGCCATCATCGCCGAGCGTCGGCGTGGGGGAGCGTTCAAGAACCTGCACGATTTCGTCGACCGCGTCGATTCGAGCCAGGCGAACCGCCGTGTCATCGAGGCGCTCATCAAGGCGGGCGCGTTCGACTCGACCGGGTATCCGCGTCGTCAGCTCATGGGCTTCGTCGACAAGGAGAATCCCGAGAACATCATCGACGCCGCGGCGAAGCGGCAGAAGGAGCGTTCCACTGGACAGGTCTCGTTCTTCGATATCCTGGGCGATGTCGCGGGTTCCGGCTTCGAGGTCACGGTGCCCGAGCCGGACGGTCAGGAGTGGGACCGCCACATGAAGCTCCAGGCGGAGCGCGAGGTGCTCGGCATCTACGTCTCCGACCACCCGCTGCGCCCGTACGAGTACGCGCTCAGCAAGGCGCGCGAATACTCCCTGGCGCAGATCGATACGGGCGTGGAACAGGAGATCGCCAACGGCGAGACGGTGAACGTCGAGATTCCCGAGGGCAAGCAGTTCTGGTTCGCGGGCATGGTCTCGGCTGTGTCCAAGCGCGTGACGAAGAACGGCGACCCCATGGCGATCGTGACGCTCGAGGACATGGAAGGCGAGGCGACGATCGTCATCTTCCCCAAGACGTACAAGGAGTGCGAGCAGTACCTGCGCGGCGAGACCGACCCCGAGACCGGTGCGGTGCTTTCCGATGCATTCATCCGCGTACATGGCAAGATCGAACGGAGCGACCGCGGCGACCAGATCATCGCGCAGGAAGTGCTCCCGCTCGAACTGAACGAGGAGACGAATCGCCCGAAGATCTTCGAGATTATGATTCCCAGCTCTCGCTTCAGCCAGGGGAGTATGGCGCGCCTGGCCGCCCTGCTTTCGAGCAATCCCGGCGGCGACCGCGTCGAGCTCTTCGTGGAGCAGGCGGACGGCCAGACCATGCGCGCCGAGATCCCCACGCGCGTGAACGCCCGCTCGATCCCGCTCATCGCCGAGGCGAAAGCCCTCGTAGGCGAGCGCGGCCGCGTCACCGTGATCTAATGTCCCAAAAAGGGACAGGTGCATTTTGGGACATTGGGACAGGTAAGGGTTGGTTGGGGACGTGGGCGTGACGCGCTCCCATCCAATCTTTTGAGATGGCCGATACAGAGGCTGTACGGAGCATACTCCAGCTAACCCTGCCGTTTACGTCCGTTTCTGGCGCGTTTACCGGAAGCAGCCATTGCGTGCGCGTTTCGAGACGAGCACAGACGGTTCGATGTCGACGCGATGGGTAGAATACGCAAAATCGCCGAGGGCTTAACCGAAGCAGTCCCTCGGCGTTGATACGATCTATCACAATGAGCGTATAGGAGAGCACCATGGCTGAGGCGCATGCGAATGAGTACGGAACGATCATCGTGCTCGATGAAGTGGATTCCACGAACGAAGAGCTCATGAAGCGCGCTCGCGAAGGTGCGCCCCAGGGCACCGCGCTCCGCGCGCGCCTGCAGCACGCCGGCCGCGGTAGACGCTCGCATGGCTGGACGTCCCCCGAAGGCGGCCTCTATCTCTCGGTGCTCCTCAAGCCGCACGTGCCCGATCGCGTGCTTCCGGGCATACCCGTCGCATGCGGCCTCGGCGTGGTGAACGCGCTCGAGACTCTTGGTTGCAACGACATCAAGCTCAAGTGGCCGAACGACGTCGTATGCGAGCGGGGAAAGCTCGGCGGCATCCTCGTGGAGTTGAGCCGCGTCTCAGGCGAGACGAACGTCGTGTTCGGCTTGGGTCTCAATATCGAGGCGATCAAGATGGACTGGCGCGATCCCGCGGCGCTTCCCATCGCGGGGCTCGCCGATTGCCTGCCCGATGACCGCGTCATACCGCCGCTCGACGAGCTCGCTGCGATGATTCGCGATTCGGTGCTCGACGCCATCGAGCTTTGGACGGAGGGCATCGAGGCGGCGGGTGCCTCGGCGGCGCCGCTTACCGGTATCAAAGCGGCGTACAACGAGCTTTTGGCATACAAGGGAACGGGCGTGCATGTGAGCTCGCCCGACGGCAAGATTTCGGAGAACGGCACGCTCGAGGGCGTCGATGTATGGGGTCGCGCGCTCGTGGAGCTCCCGAACGGCGACGTAGTCGCCTACGATTCCTCGCGGGTGTCCATGAGGCCGTGACAGGCTGAGCAGTCTCCGGGTGGCGGTATCCTCCGCTGTGGCACGTTCAGAGAGAGCGCACGTATCATGTTTTAGTTCGGTATGCGTGCTGCTCCTGAGTACGCAAACGTCACGGCGATGAAAAGAGTCTGTAAACCTGGCGTCAGGGTTTCTCGTTTCGCCGAATCCGTCGCACCCGCCCGCCGCCGTGGGACTACAGTGGTACGGATAAGTGCCATGCCGACGCGGGGGTGGGGCATGTCCATAGCTTCGTACCGGGCTCAGATCGCCGACTACAGCAGGCAAATTGAAGATGCGCGCGCCCGCATTGCCCAGCTCGAGCGGGCGCTCGACGACCTGGATGATTTCGACGCCGCGATGGTGCGCGAGTTGGCCTCGCGCGAGGACGCGGTCCAGCAGAAGCGCGCGCTCGTCTACCGACTGCAGGCGGTGCCGAATGCTCGCGTGGTGCAAAGCTGCTCAGAGATACTCAATCGCAATATCTCCCAGGTCATGGCGCAATTCGAGGAAGGCTATGCGGGCGTGCGCGCGGAGATCGCGCGGGCTCGGGAACGCGACCTCGAGGAGATCCAGGAACTCAAGCGGCGCGTCGGCATCTTGGAGGGAAGGATCAGGGACGCCCAAGCGTGCATCCGCGCGCTCGAACTCGAGCAGCGGCGGGCTGAGGAGCGCGCTGCGCGGCTGAGGGCAGAGGGAGAGTGAGCGACATGGCGGTCATCGCGGAAGCTGAATTCGCCACCAGCGTCTCGAAGCTCAGGACGGTCGCGATCACGCTCGGCACCATCGCCGAGCGCTACGAGGCGTGTATGGAGGCCCTGGCGGAAAACGGTTTCAAGAGCGCCTCGATGAGCACCCCCTTGGAGGAGAAAGGGAGCCTCGTGAGCTCAGAAGTCCAAAGCGCTGCCCAGGTCATCGAGCGGGTCGAGACGAGCCTTCAGGAGTTTCTCAAGGACCTTGACGATATCGACCAAGACATTTATTAGCGCGAAGGGGATAGGCCATGGGGAATGCCACATTTTCCTCAGAGATTACCGTTGATTTTTCGACCATCGAGGACTGTCAGGCAGAGTTGAAGACGCTTAGACAGCTCGCGGAGGATTGCGCAAGCGAGGCGCGCGTCTCTTTTTCCACGAGCGAGGGGAACGCCTGCTCGGCCATGGCCGAGCTCGCCGATTCCTTGCGGACCGTCGCCGTTGCGCTCGCCGGGGTCATAGGACGGACGGAGGCCGCCGTGGACTGGGGATCATCGACGTTCGACGAGGCCGATCGCTCCCTGGCGGGCGCCCTATGAGCGTGGGAGGCGACAGCGCCCGCGTCCCGGTCTCCCGCCGCGCGGTCGTCGCAGGCGCGCTCGCGACATGCGTCTCGCTCGTCGGCTGCGGCTGCTCGCCGGGGCAGGGCGATGGGGGCGCCGTCATGATTTGGGATGCCATGGGCGTGAGCAAGGACGACCCCATCACCGACGAGCAGCTCGCGGTGGCGCACGTCGTTTGCCGGGAAGAGGATGCGCTCCATGTGTATGACGAGCTTGTGAGGACCCGGCGCTGGCCAGAGCGCCTGTACGGCCATCTCTTCGAGCGGACGATGGCCGGATGCTTCCTCGCCGAGCGGATGGCCGAGCACTACGGCGCGACCTTCACGGTTACCGGCGGGCCGCATTACGGCGACGTGGCTCTCTTTCCCGGCGAGCCGTCTTACCTTAGCTATGATTTCGAAATCCAGGGTGACCCCCGGGGGGTGTCATCCTGCACGGCGACCCTGCACTTCGAGGAGTACCTGCACTACGAGGGAGTCTCCATCTCCGATTCGTACTTCTGCTTGGCCCGCACGCCCGAGATGAGGAGCTTCTGCCTGGACGCGCTCCGTGCGGACTACCGCGCCGCGGCGGAGACGTGCGGCGTCGCGGAGCAGGCGTACGGCGCGGTGCGGGCCAACTGCCGCAACGAGGAGGCCGGGTGGACGTACGACGTCGATGCCCCCATCGAGGAGCTCACCCCGTGCTACGCCGTGAACTTGAGCGTCTACTTCGACGGCCGCCCGCCCGCCGAGCCGCCGGACGAGGCCGCCTACCGGGATGCCTTCGACGCGACCCTCGATGCGCTGGGGTCGCGCGGCTTCGACGACGTCAACCTCGTGTTCGCCGTGGTGATAGCCGACAACCCGTCCTGGGAGGGCTCGCATGAGATGTCGGGAGACTACGGCGAGGCGGCAGAATACGCCTCGACGGAGGAGAGCCCCCTCGTGAAGTGGGTCATCGAGGCGTCGACGAGGAATCTCGAGTACGAAGGGGATAGGCAGCGCGGCGAGGCGTAGATGGGATGAACGATGGAACTCACTAAGCAGGAGCTGGCCGTTCTCAACCAGCTGCTATACGCGGACGGCAGCGCGCTCATAGAGAGCAATCGGGTCAAAGAGAACGGGGAGTCCGACGAGGTCTGGTCGGTAGAGACTGTTGGTGAACAAGAGGGAGGTATCCCGCTCGGTGAGCTCCTCGCAGGTGTTGAGGTCACGGGGACAGGTAGCGAGCTGGACGATGGCTATACGCGTGCGGACGAATGGCAGCGCGCGCTCGACGAGGTGCAGGATAACGAGCGCATCTGCGAGCTTACCGTCGCAGATGTCTACCATGACACGACTGACGGGTCGCTTGCGGTGACCTTTATTGCGGGCGAAAATAGCTATATCGTCTTTCGCGGCACCGGTTCGAGCGAGTGGCCCGATAACCTTGCGGGTGTGTACGAGACGGATACGCAAGATCAGATCGAGGCGGCGGCATATGTGAGCTACATCAGCGAGCGCTACGGCGGGACGATCACCGTGAGCGGCCACTCCAAGGGAGCGAACAAGGCCATGTATGCCACGATCCAGCTCGATGGTCTCGTGGATAGGTGCGTTGCCTTCGATGGCCAGGGGTTCGGCCCCAACTTCCTCGACCTCTACGCCGAGGAGATCGCACGGAACAGGGATAGGATCATGGCCATCAACGCTCAGGACGACTACGTGAGCGCGTTATTGTCTTCCGTTGCGGGGACGACGTACTACGTCCCTGCGGAACGATTGGGGCTTAACCCGCTTCGCAACCATGCCATGGCGGTGCTGTTCGGTGACGATATGAGCCTTTTGCTTGAGGAAGACATCGCGCGCGGGGTCTTCGGCGGACTCGTCTCGAGCTTGGTCGACCACCTGCTTGAGAACGTCTCGGAAGAAGACATGATGGTGGCGTCTACCTATTTGGGCTATCTGACAGATGCGCTTCTTGGGGATAAACGCACTGATATTATTACCATCATTTCTGAAGCGGAGGCCTATGCTCCAGGTGGAACAGCGATCTTAATCTCAGCGCTTGAGACCTGGCCGCTCGTGAACGAGGCGCTTGCTCATCTTGCCCGCTATGGCGGTACCTGGGCGCTCTTCGCATATGTTGTTGGATCTCTCTGCGCCCAGCACGTTCTGCAGGGTGAGGACAATCCCCATCCCGCGTACTTCGTGAGTTCCAACACTGTGCGTGACTTCTCTGAGGAGCGCGAGGCGGAGATTGCCGGCATCGCCCAGCAGGTGAGCGACGAGCCGTTCTGGGATGTTACGAGGTGGGATGTGTGGTACCGCCTCGAAGGGCTGTTCGGTGGGATGAACGTCGAGGCGCATCGAAGCGATATGGAAACATACTGGCGCAAGGTTATCGACGTCGCGGGCACTACGGTGGATCAGGTGCATACCATGTTCGAACGGGCGCGCACGCGCGATTCCCAGGCGGGCGCTGCGTTCAGGGCATGTGCGGACGAGCTCGACGTCATCGCCTCAAAGCTCAACGCCGTCTTCCCCTCATGATAAAATGGTGTCAGACACCAAATTATCACTCGTGAGAAGGTGACGCCGGGTGCGTTTGCTCGGCGCCACCTTTTCAGATCTCGGGTATTAAAACTTATGGGGTCATGTTGCATGCTATTCCACGTCGTCGGTATCGCTTGCCAGGCTGATTTTGTAGGACAGCTTGACTGCGAGCAGGGCTACCGAGAGGAACACGAGCGTGGCGGCTGCTGCTGCCATCGCTTCAACGCTTACGAGTGCGCCGACGAAGATAGCGATGACGGCAAGCGCGGGCATGATCTGGATGAACGTCCGTGCAATCTCCCGCTCCATGTGAGCTTGAAACTCGTCGTTCTCCTTTGCATAGAGACGGCGGAGCGTTTGGTCGTCGGTGAGCGCGCGACGTAAACTCACGATGGTCTTAATCGTGACCACGGCGGCAACGGTGCATAGTCCCATCACCGCTCCCAACAGGAATGCAGAGGTGGTTGTGGTGCCACTGATGGCGGGCAGGTTGTCGGTCGCGGTGAGTGCGCCGCCCGTGACGAGTACGATGCAGATGGCTGCTGCGGAGATGCTTTCGCGGCGGAGACGCCTACGAGCATCTTTACGAAGGGCTTCAATGGTGGTCTTCATGGGGAACTCCCTTCTTGTGGCGAGCGTTCTAAGGGATGTTTAGGTCGTTGTCGACGTACGGGATCAGGCGGTTACAGCTCCTCGTCAATTTCGGAGAAATCAAAGACCTCTTCGATGGAGAGTTCGAAATAGCGGGCGATCTTGTACGCGAGTGGGAGCGACGCCGTGTATTTGCCCACCTCGATGGAGGTGATGGTCTGGCGCGTCGTGCCCACGGCGTCGGCAAGCTCGGCTTGGCTGAGCTTCTGCGCACGCCTGAGTTCACGGATACGGCTCCTCATAGGCCCCCTTTCCCAATGGGTTTAGGCTATGGATGCAAAGCCTGCTTTGCAAGAAAAGCATAGTCTACTTTGCAGAAGAAGACAAGCAAACTTTGCAAATTGGATGTAAAAATACCCCAGAGTTTTAACATCCCTTCGGCTATGCAACACGAAGCGGCTCCGAGCGCGTTTGCTCGAAGCCGCTCTATGTCCCAAAATGTACCTGTCCCTTTTTGGGACATCTACGCCACGTCGATGGTGACTTCGACCTCTTGGACGGGGACGTCGTAGAAGGGGTCTTCCCGGCGACCGAGGAAGTCGCGCGCCTGGTCGGGGAAGAGCGCGTAAGCAAGCACGTCCTCTTCGCTCTTGGCGTACTGCGCGATGGCCTCGCGTGCTGCGGGGAGCTCCGGCTCCAGCAAGTCTGCCGGACGGCAGGTGATCACCTCGTCGTCGCCGATGATCTTCTGGCGGATCTCTTTGGAGATGGTCACGGGCGGGCGTCCGTACATACCGTGCACGTAGTCCTTGATTTCCTTCGGCACCACTTTGTAGCGCTCGCCGGAGAGCACGTTCATGAGCGCTTGCGAACCCACCATCTGCGAGAGGGGCGTCACGAGCGGCGGGTAGCCCAGCTCGGCGCGGACGCGCGGAACCTCGGCGAGCACCTCGTTGTAGCGATCCATCGCTCCGAGGTCGGTGAGGTTGCTGATGAGGTTCGACAGCATGCCGCCGGGTACCTTGTAGAGGAGCGCCTTGGGCTCGACCTCGAGCACCTTCGGGTTGAGGCCGCCCTCCTTGAGGAAGCGGTCGCGCACGCCGGCGAAGTGCTTCGCGACGGCGTCGAGCTTGTCGACGTCCAGGCCGGTATCGTATCCCAGACCATCGAGCGTGATGGCCATGGACTCGGTGCAGGGCTGGCTCGTTCCCTCGGCAAGCGGCGAGAGACAGGTGTCAATGATGTCCGCGCCCGCCTCGACGGCCTTGAGGTAGGTCATCTGGCCGATGCCTGCGGTGCCGTGCGTATGCACCTGCACGGGCAGGCTCGTAGCGTTCTTGATCTCGCTTACGAGCTCGTACGCCACATCGGGCGTGAGTACGCCCGCCATGTCCTTGATGGCGATGGAGTCCGCGCCGGCGCGCTCCATCTCCGTGGCGAGCGAGGTGAAATAGCGCACCGTGTGCACGTCGCTCGTGGTGTAGCAAATGGCGGCCTGTACCTCGCCGCCGGCCTCCTTCGCCGCACGGATCGAGGTCTGGAGGTTGCGCGTGTCATTCAGCGCGTCGAAGATGCGCAGCACGTCGATGCCGTTCTCCACGGACTTCTTCACGAACTCCTCGACGACGTCATCGGCATAGTTGTGGTAGCCCAAGAGGTTCTGTCCGCGCAGCAGCATCTGGAGCTTGGCGTCCTTCACGTGCGCGCGGATGGTGCGCAGGCGCTCCCACGGATCCTCGTTCAGGTAGCGCAGGCACGAGTCGAACGTCGCGCCGCCCCACACCTCGAGGGCGTAGAGGCCGCAGCTATCCAGATCCTCAAGCACGGGCAGCATGTCCTCGATGGGCATGCGCGTGGCGATCTGGCTCTGCTGGCCGTCGCGCAGGATGGTTTCCATGAAGCGAACGGTACGTCCCATGTGGTCGTTCTCCTTTCGCGGTCGTTATGCCTCGGGGTTGCGCGGCGCGAAGATCTTCGACAGCGCGAGCGACACGAGGTAGATGACGATCATGACGACGAAGATGCCGCCCCAGCCGATGCCGAGGAGCTCGAAGGCGGTGATCAGGTTCTCAGACATTCGTGAACCCCCTTACATCAAGAGCCCGAGCACGAGGCCGCCGGCCACCACCGAGGCGATCTGCCCGGCCACGTTCGCGGCGCTGGCCTGCATGAGGATGAAGTTCTGCGGATCCTCCTCCGTGGCGAGCTTCTGCACCACGCGGGAGCTCATGGGGAAGGCGGAGATGCCCGCGGCGCCCACCATGGGGTTGATCTTCTCCTTGCGGAAGAGGTTGAGAATCTTGGCGAACATGACGCCGCCCACCGTGTCCATGACGAAGCCCACGAGGCCGAGCGCCATGACGATGAGGGTGTCGACCTGCAGGAAGTCGCTGTATTCCATCTTCACGGAGACGCACAGGCCGAGCAGGATCGAGATGAGGTTCACGAGCTCGTTCTGCGCGCTCTTAGACAGGTTGTCGAGCACGCCGCACTCGCGGAGCAGGTTGCCGAACATGAGGAAGCCCACGAGCGGCAGCGACGCCGGGGCGATGAGGCCGGCGATGATGCAGATGATGATGGGGAAGAGGATCTTGGCCGTCTTGGACACCGCGAGCGGGTTGTAGCTCATGCGAATCCGGCGCTCGTGCTTGGTGGTGCACGCTTTGATGGCGATCGGCTGGATGATGGGCACGAGGGCCATGTAGGAGTACGCCGCGACCATGATGGCTCCCATGTACTTCGAGCCCAGGCTGTTCGCCACGAAGATCGACGTGGGGCCGTCGGCGGCGGCGATGATGCCCGTCGAGGCGGCGTCGGCGATGTCGAAGCCGAGGAGCGTCGCGACGATGATCACGAAGAAGATGCCGAACTGGGCGGCCGCGCCGAAGATGAGCAGAAACGGGCTCGAGAGCAAGGGTCCGAAGTCGATCATCGCGCCGATGCCGATGAAGAGCAGAAGCGGGAAGAGCTCCGTCTCGATGCCCATGTCGAAGAGCACCGTGAAGGGCGCGCCCTCGCCGATGACGCCCGAGAACGGGATGTTCACGAGGATCGTGCCGAGTCCCATGGGCACGAGCAGCGTGGGCTCGTACTCCTTCTTGATGCCGAGGTACATGAGGATGCAGCCGATAAGCATCATGACGATGCGCCCGGGCTCGGCGG
>CAJLVH010000043.1 GCA_905210055.1 uncultured Enorma sp.
GTCCGATCCCTCCTGCCGTGCCCGCGCCCGCGCGGCCGCCGGCTCCGACGCGCGCATGAGCGGATGCGCCATGCCCGTGGTCATCGTGTGCGGCTCGGGCAACCAGGGCATCACCGCCTGCCTGCCCGTTTTGGAATATGCCACAGAGCTCGGCGTGGACGGCGACCGGCTTCTTCGTGCGCTCGCCCTCTCCGACCTCGTATCCATCCATGTGAAGAGCTACATCGGCGCGCTCTCAGCGTTCTGCGGCGCGGTCTGCGCAGCATGCGGCGCGGGCGCGGCGGTGTGCTGGATGAGCGGCGGAACGCCTGCACAGGTGGGCGCCACGATCGTGAACACCCTCGGCAACGTGGGGGGCATCGTATGCGACGGCGCGAAGTCGAGCTGCGCCGCCAAGATCTCCGCCGCGGTGGATGCAGCGATCTTAGGGCGCGACATGGCCATGGCCGGCAGAAGCTTCCATGCCGGCGAGGGCCTCGTGCAGGATACCATCGAGGAGACCATCGCGAGCATGGGCTATGTGGGCCGCGTGGGCATGAAACCCACCGACGTGGAGATTTTGAACATCATGATCGGCAAGACCGACGTCATGTGAGGCCTGCGATCCAACAGGTTGATGCGAAACATGTTTCCTCCAACCCATATCGAAGCGCCTAACGCGTTGGGGACGGGGCCGGACGAATTGCATTCAGCACGTTCAGCCCCGTCCCCAACGCGTTGAGTAAAACAAAAAGCCGGTAGCGGATTCGCTCCGCCACCGGCTGGTTTTACATGGAGGCGACGCCCAGATTCGAACTGGGGGTAAAGGCTTTGCAGGCCTCTGCCTTACCACTTGGCCACGTCGCCGATGAAAAAGGCCGAATGTAAACATCCGGCCCGTCTCATGCAATGGAGCGGACAACGGGGCTCGAACCCGCGACCCCAACCTTGGCAAGGTTGTGCTCTACCAACTGAGCCATGTCCGCTTGCGAGGAAATACTATACGCAACTTTCCCCCGCCTTGCAAGCCTGAATTTTCACTTTTTTTGAACTCGCTCATTTTCGCTGGAAAACGGGATATCTTCCGTCATGAACCCTTTGCGACGCATCACATGGGAACACAGGCGCGGTACGGGTACAATGAGCTGCAGCACACCGTACGCACCACGTACCGGTATCTCATGCCAGCATCTCATGCGGGAGACCACATGTTCGTTATCTCTCTGTTCACCGTCACGCTCTTCCTCATCGCGCGCGGCATCCTCACCCTCGTCCAACGATATCTCGATGCGCGCGGCGCGGGCAGGTCGTTCAAGCGCATGCTGAAACAAGGGCGCATCGACGCCGGCATCTACGCAGACGCCATCTGGACGGAGGCCTCCTCCTTCGGCCGCACGAAACTCCGACCGAAGATTTCCCGCACGCAGCAGCGCGTTATCCGTGATGCACGCCGCGCCCTCCGCGAAGACTTCCTGAACGACTACGCTCCGGGCTTCTATCAGTACATCATCATCTTCCTCATCGCGTCCGTGCTGGGGCTCATCCTCGAAACCGTCTACATGTACACCATGTACGGCGTACTCGAAAGCCGCGTCGGCCTCGTATGGGGACCGTTCTCCCCGCTCTACGGATTCGGCGCCGTGCTTCTCACCGCTGTGCTCTGGCCCATCCGCAACGAGCCCATCTGGAAGATCTTCGTCATCTCCGCCGCAGTAGGCGGCACGCTCGAGCAGCTCGCCGGCTGGGGCATGGAGACGATCATGCATGCATGGTCCTGGTCGTACCTGCATTTCCCCGATCACATCACGCAGTGGGTTGCGTGGCGCTTCCTCATCATGTGGGGCGCGCTCGGACTTGCATGGTGCAAGCTCATCATGCCCGAGATGCTCTTCCGCATAGGCGAGCCCACCACGCGGCGCCAGGGAATCGTGGTGGGGCTCCTCACCGCGTTCATCGTGCTGGACATCGCCATCACGGTGCTATGCTTCTACCGCGCAGGCAAGCGACAAGAGGGCGTGCCGCCGAGAAACCCCATCGAGCACTACATCGACGACCACTTCGGCGACGAGTTCATCAGCGACACCTTCGAGAACCTCAATCTCGACCGCGACAAGCTCCCCCGCACGGAATGAGTCAAAACGGGACGGGTTCAAAACGTTACGCTTTGCTACCTTTGAGGACGGGTTCTGCTTCGGAGGCAGACATCGAGCGGCAATACTCATTTTTGAAGAATACTTCCAACGATAGGGGTACACCATGGAAAAGATCGCAAGCTTCACCGTTGACCACCTCACACTCGAACCGGGCGTCTACGTCTCGCGCATCGACCGCGACCCGGTGACGGGCGGCGCGGTCACGACCTTCGACCTGCGCCTTACCGCGCCCAACCGCGAACCTGTCATGAACACCGCCGAGGTGCACACCATCGAGCACTTGGGCGCAACGTTTCTGCGCAACGACGCCGAATGGGCGAGCCGCGTGGTGTACTTCGGTCCCATGGGGTGCCGCACGGGCTTCTACCTTGTAGTGTTCGGCGAAGTTGACGCACGCGAGGTTGTGCCGCTCGTTACAAGGCTCTTTGAGTTCATCTGCGCGTTCGAAGGCGAGATTCCCGGCGCCGCTCCCGAGGAGTGCGGCAACTACCTCGACCAGAACCTGCCTGCCGCGCAATGGTGGGCGCGCCGCTACCTGGAGGACACGCTCCGCGGCATCGACGACGCGCACCTGGCCTACGGCGCGTAGGCTCTAGGCTTCAGCGCTCGCCATTTTGCGCTCTTAGCTATTCCCGCTCTCCACGAAGCACATAATTCGAGTTTTTCAAAACTCACGCTTTACAGGACGCTCCCGCTTCGGTATATTATCCCTTGCGCTTACGAGCGCACCTAAGGGCGTTTAGCTCAGGGGGAGAGCGCTTCCCTGACACGGAAGAGGTCACAAGTTCAAATCTTGTAACGCCCACCATGAATTCGCAGGTCGGAGGCTATGAGCTTCCGACCTGTTTTGCTATGAGCCCACCGGGTAGCCGCCAAACAGTCCACCGACCTCAGAATGGCAGTGTCGACCCGGCGCATGTAACGCGTAAACTATATCTATGCAGCCAAGCCCTGTGCGACGGCTTCTGTCCACCCTTCAGTCGAAAGCGTCGCCGATTCCTCGGGCAATGTTACGCGCATCACTTCTGCACCCGATTCCTCGTCGATCACGATCACCTCGACGCCCCACTTCTCTACCCCGTCTGTCGCTTGCAGCGTCGCGCATATGCCAGGCAGCGCCATGAATGCCTCACCGACGAGCACCGGTTTATCGAGGAGCTCTGGGGTGGCATGTAGCGTGACGCATGTTCGATCATCCGAGACCTCGACAGCCGTCACCTCCTCGGCCTCTCGCAGCGATGCTGCATACCGATCAAGAGAACTTTCAAGATCTTCCCGATACGCTTCGAGCTGCTCGGACGTAAAGACAACGACAACGTCTCCCTCATCCACACGCCCTGCGAGCGCGAACCCCGGTTGTTCGGCCAGATCCTCCATCAGCTCGTCTGGAGTCATCGAGATGAACTGGAGCAGAGATGCAGACAGTCGAACCGTATGCACCCCTTCGAAGCCAGCATAGAAATCAACCGTTGGCTGCCATGCGTGCACATCCACGGGAAACGTGCTCTCGTCGTTCGGCGAGCCGATCCACGAGAGCACGATGTCATCGCCCTCAGCAGGAAGGTCTCCGTCGAACGCCGCCTCACCCTCTTCGCCCACCTCGAACGTTCCCCACGAGATCGAAAGATCGTCTGTGTGTTCAAGGATGCGAATCTGGGCGGTGTGGTCGTCCGCATCGACCGCGAGCACCTCGGCGCGCTCATAGCGGCTCACCGACCCGTTCTCTCCCCCTACCGCGCTCCCGTCACCGGAACACCCTGAAGCCAAGCAGACAAGAAGGACGAGCAGCAACGCGGCGAAGGGACTACGACGAGCCATAATCTTCCTCCTCCCAAAACATCGTGGGCACCGTCATGGGCTCGCCATACGAACGCGAGCGGCACCTCACACGTCAAGCAGTTTCACCAGCCGCGTCATGGTACCGCGCACGTCGGTACGGCGGCGTACCTCGACGCTATCCACCAACAGGCGCATGAGACGGATGCCGCGACCTCGCTCCTCGGTCTCAGCGGGCGCCTCATCGGGTGCGAGCTCGAAGCCGCAACCGCAATCGAGCACTTCGATCACCACGCGGTCACGGTACGCGCGCACGTTGAGTACGCAACCCGAAGCACAGGCATGGTCGTACGCGTTACCGAGCGCCTCGCTCGCGGCAAGCGCCGTGTCGTAGCGTGCCTCGCTCGTCATGGGCAAGCCGTCGAGAAGCTCCACGACGCGATGCCGATACGTGCCCAGATGTTCAACTCCTTCTTGTACCTGGATGCTCTTGCTCCAACGCGGCAGCTCCGCCGGGGCGAGCGCCGGGATGGGCGGGCGATCCGCCGCACTCACATGCAGAATGTCGATGAGCCGCGCGATCTGCAAAAACCGCGCTACAGCAGGAGACGCGTTCACGAGAGAGAGCAGACCGTCGTTCATCATGAGACGACGCGCACGAGAAAGGAGGAACGCCAGGCCGGTCGAGTCGATGAACCCCACATGCTCGCAGTTCACGATGATGCGCCGCGCTCCCGAGCCGATATACGAATCCAGCTCGTCACGCAGTGCGGGTACCGTCGCGATATCGATATCGCGCGGAGGCGCCAAGACCGCTATGTCGTTCCATTCACGCATATGCTCATGGTTCCCGCAGGCCGCGCGTTCTAATCAACCCTGTCGGCGATAGGCTTCAACGAATCGCGAAGAGCCATTCACGCCGTGCGTCCCCATTTTTGGCCAAAAACGAAAGGTTGGTGACACTTCCTCCCGGGGAATGAGGGTGCGGATCTCTCGTAGCTGGGATAACCGCGCCCCCTGCCTGGGCGGTGGGCGATGCGCACCCCCGTTTCCCGGGAGGAAGTGTCACCAACCTTTCGTTTTTGGCCATTCTCCGCAGCAAACTCCTCAGAGAGGGTTTCATACGGTTGTCTTGGCCGACAAGACCTACGCGAACTCGAGCGCCACGAGGGCGATATCGTCTTCGAGAGCGGAGTCGGTGAATGCGTCGAGCTCGTCGAGAACGACCTGGCAAAGCCCTCGCGCACCATCCGCGCCATGCGCGAGCAGGATGTCACGCAGGCGCTGCTCGCCGAAGAACTCGCCTGCAGCGTCACGCGCCTCGATGGCGCCGTCGGTATACATGAAGAGCACGTCGCCGGAGCCAAACGTGAATGAACCGCTCTGGAACGCCATGGTCTCGAACGCGCCGACCACACCGGATTGCGTGCTCAATAGCTCCGCTTCGCACACGCTGCCGCCTGGGGCGTCGGTCGTGTGCAGCAGCATCGAAGGCGGGTGCCCGGCAGAGCAGTACACGCCCTCGCCGCGGCGCAAATCGAGCTTGGCGACGAACATCGTCGCAAACGTCTCGACGCGCGAGAAACTCATGAGCATGGTGTTCAGCGCGCGCACCATCGCAACCGGGCTCATACCCTCCCAGGCGTACGCCGTGAGCGCGGTCTTCACAAGCGCGGACATCGACGCGGCCTCGATGCCCTTGCCAGAAACGTCGCCCAAGATCATGACAGCGCGGTCATCGGGCAAGCGCATGAGCGTATAGAAATCTCCGCCCACGAGCGCCTGGCGCGTAGCAGAGGAATACAACGAATCGCTGATGATGCCCGGCACCTCGCCCAGCGTGCTCCTCATGCCTGCCTGGAGCGTCTGCGCGATGCGCGTGGTCTCCGTGCGCTCCGTCGCATCGTTGCTGATGAGCTCGAAGTCGTGTGCCAAGCGCACAAGGTAGTCGAACTCGACGTCGTCGATTGGCTCCTGCGAGTCATCGCGCAGCAACAACAGCATGCTGGGCGCCGTGCTGCCCCAGGCAACGAGACCCGTACCGGAGCCGGCATCATCTTCCATAGCTCGGCGGACACGGCGATCGAGTTCGATGAACACACCTTGCTCGGGAAGGCCTTGGCTCGCGAGCCACGTTCCCACACGCGAGAGCCGCTCGACGCGGGTGATGCGGACGTTCTCCAGGTCGGCATCGGAGGCGCGCTCCGCCCCAGGATAGCCGGGAAACGCATCGCGGTTGAACGGGTTCACACGCGCTGCAGGAGCCGTCGTGGAGAAGAAGAGCTGGTCGATGTCTCCGGGTAAGGGAACGCGGCTCCCACCCTCGAAATCGAGCTCATAGACGCCAAGTTCGGTGTTGTAGGCGATGGGGCACACATGGCATGCGAGCACGCGGCGCACCTCGCCCATAGCTTCTGCCCATGCGATGCTCTGATCCTCGCCGGCGGCATATAAGGCGTCGCGCACCTGGTTGAGCGACCGCCCGAGCTCGGCGGCGCGGTTCGAGCGCATGCTCGTCACCAGGCTGATGAGCTCGATGGACAGGTAGTCGCACACGACCTCGATGACGTTCACGTCGTAGGCGCGCGAGGTCGTCGGCCGCTTCCAGCCCAGCTCCATGACGCCGAGCACCTGCGTGCCGAAGAACAAGGGCACGGCGATAAGCGTCTTGTAGGGCGGCATGTAGTGCGAGCGAAGCGTGCGGCTCTTGCGCGCGTCGAGGTCGTAAATCGAGCCGGACTCCGATTGAGCGTCTTCGCCGGGGCGCACCACGGAGAGCCGGCACGACGAGCCCTTCCTGAGCACATAGGTGGGGACGCCCACGCCGAAGGGAATGAACTCGGGAACGTAGTCGCGCTCCAGGCTCTTTGAGACGCCGCGCAGCTTGAAGCCGCCGCTCTCGGAGAAGTAGACCTCGGATCCATCGGCCTCGAGAGCATCGACGAGCTTGTTCAACACGGTATCGAGAAGCGCGGGGAGGCTTTCCGCGCCGATGGTCGACATGATGACCGAAAGCGTGCCCGAAAGGCGCTTATTCGCCGTCTGAAGCTCGGTGAGCACGCGACGCATCTGACGGTCGTACGCATACCGCTCCTCGAGGCTCCGCACGGTAAGAAGAGCCGACCCGCGGGCGCCGCGCTTCAGGATGCGGCGACGGAACGACCCCGAGCCGGAAATCTGGATGGCACGGACGAGCACCGGGATGAACGAACCGTCCGAGAGCTTAAGCATGAGCGTGCAGTCGCTGCCGTCGAGCGAAAATGGAAGCCGATGATCGGAGGAGCGTTCAAACGAATCACTGAACAGGAGGTCTTTGATATCCGCGTCGATGACGCGCTCGCGCGTCACGCCGGCGAGCTCCAAAAAGCGACTGTTCACATGGAAGATGGAGCCGTCGAATCCGCATGCGACGACGGCATCGCTCGTAAGCTCAGCGACACGCGTGAGCTCGGCAAGCTCGTCTCGGCCAGATGACTCCATAACACTCCCCTCCCCGACATCGCGTCGCGGCCTGCTCCCTCTATACCCCAAGCGATGCGCGAGCATGCCCTCTGCGAGGCGCCTCACAAGCTCGAGATAAGAAAAAAGCCTCCGAAGAGGCTCTGAGGATTCGATGGTGTCGGAGGCGGGACTTGAACCCGCATGACCGAAAAGTGGTCACTAGCACCTCAAGCTAGCGCGTCTGCCAATTCCGCCACTCCGACAAAAGCAGCAAGGAGTATATTACCCAACCACCCCTCGATGTGCAAGGGGGAATTTTAAGAAATCCGTGCGGAGCCTCTGCGTCACCTCGGAGCTCCGTTGCCGGCGCTAATCGCCGAGTTGAGCCGTGGCGAGGCCGATGCGACCTTGCGGATCGATCGAAAGCTCCTCGACGCGCTCCGAGCCCACATAGGGCGTCGCTTGGAACATGAGCGGGATGACCGGGCAATCGCGACCGACGGTGTTATCGACATCTTGCAGCAGGGAAATGCGCGTCGTCTCGGACGCGACCGTACGCGCTTCGGCAAGCTGCTCATCCACGTTGTCGTCGCGGTAACCAGACACGTTCGTCGACGCATCGCTGCCCGAAAAGAAGAGCGGGAACAGTACGCCGTCCATCACAGGCGCGTCGGTCGCCCAATCCATGCGCACGAGATCGAAGTCCCTCGCCGCGACGCGCCGGCGCAGCTCCTCAAGCTCGACACCCTCCGCCTCGCACACGACGCCCACCTCGGCAAGGTTTTCGACGATGGCCTCGATGATCTCGCGGTGCCCGCCGTCGGCATGGTAGAGCAAGCGCACTGTGAGATCGCGCATGCCCTCTTCAACCACCGGATAGGAGGTTTCAAGCAGCTCCTCCGCGCGCTCGCGGTCGAGCGCCGCATACGGCCACGCCGCCTCGCGATATCCCTTCACCGCGGGCGGGATCACGCCGTCTGCAGCGATGTGCGTCTCGCGATAGAGCGTCCCCGCGAGGTAGTCGCGGTCGATCGCGAATGAAAGGGCACGGCGAACATCGGCGTTATCGAGCGGCGATGCCAAGCAGTTGCAGGCGAGCATGCTCGTGGCAAGGCCCGCACAGCACACGAAGCGCCTCCCGCGCATCATGACGTTGCCGTCTTCCGGCCGGCCATGGCTCGACGCGGCACCGCTCGCTTCGCGCACTGGGCAACGGCACACGTCTGCAACGCCCGTCTGGAAGAGCTGATACCCTTCCTCGATGTCCTTGGCGAGTTCGACCCGTACCGAAGAAAGCGTCGCAGACTCGCCTGCATAGTCCTCGAACCGCACGAGCTCGATGGCGCTGGTCTCTGGCTCCCAGGCGGCGGCGAGCCGAAACGGCCCGTTGCCGATGGGTTGGCGCGCAAACGCCTCGGCATCATCCTCCGCCGCTGCAGGGACGGGTCCCAGCGCGGGATGCGCGAGCACATAAGGGAAGTCCGCGTACGGCGTGCGCAGCGCCACACGCAGCGTCTGGGCATCCGGACAGGTAACGCCCGCTAATTCGCGCGCATTCCCCCGCCTGAGCTCTTCGAACCCTTCTATGACAGAGAGCATGCTCGCAAGGCTCGAAGAAGCGCCCGCTACTGCGGCCGCAGCACTCGCGGGGTTCACGATGCGCTCCCACGCGCGCTTGAAGTCCTCGGCAGTCACCGCCTCTCCGTTATGGAAGACGGCATCGCGCAGGTGGAACGTGAACGTGCGCGCATCTTCAGACGCCTCGAAGCGCTCCGCTGCGAGGCACGAGAGCTCGCCGGAATAGAAATCGTAGGAGGTAAGGGAATCGAAGAGCTGCCACGCAAGGGTGAGCGCGCTCTCGTCTTGCGCGCCATAAAGGTCGAGCGTGGCGGGCGCGATAAGGCTTATCGCAAGCGGACGGGCAGATTCGATATCCGCGCTTCCGGGGTCTTCCGCTGTAATGAGTCCGCACGCCGGCAGCATCCCAAGCGCGCAAACCCCGAACGCACCTCCAAGAAACGTCCTGCGATCGATCATCCTCGCCCCTTTCGCACTCATGAGAATCTATGTCCAGGACAGAGATTATCACGTTACACCATCTGTTGGACGAACAAGGAACCGCACAACCCCGTAAACGCAGGGAGCCCCCGCTTCCTCCCGAGCGATTCCGCAGCCGCGCGACCAGTTCCCCGAAGAGGAACATGGTCGCATGTGGCGAGGACAAGCGAGGGAGGAAGCGGGGGCTCCCGGTCAGCCTACAGATCGATATGCGTTTCCTTGATCGGGAACTTCTCCGCGAAGTGGCACGCGCAGCGATGACCCGGCGCGACCTCGCGCAACTCGGGCACGTCCTTACTGCAGATCGCCTGCGCGATGGGGCAGCGCGTGTGGAAACGGCAACCGGTCGGCGGGTCGATGGGCGACGGCGGATCGCCGGCAAGGATGATGCGCTCGCGCGTCTTCTGCACGTCTGGATCGGGCACCGGGACGGCGGAGAGCAGCGACTGCGTGTAGGGATGGTGCGGCTCGGTGTAGAGCGTCTTCCAGTCGGAAATCTCCACGATCTTGCCCAAGTACATCACGGCCACGCGGTCGGAGATGTGCTGGACCACGGAAAGGTCGTGCGCGATGAACAGATACGCGGTGCCGTAGCGATCCTGCAGGTCCTTGAGCAAGTTCAGCACCTGCGCCTGAATCGACACGTCGAGCGCCGAGACCGGCTCGTCGCAGATGATGAGCTTGGGACGCAGGGCGAACGCGCGGGCGATACCGATGCGCTGACGCTGGCCACCCGAGAACTCGTGTGGGTAGCGGTTGATGTGCTCCGGGTTCAGACCCACGACGTCAAGCAGCTCGCGCACGCGCTCAAGACGCTCTTCCTTCGTGCCCACGCCGTGGATGGTCATGGGCTCGGAAACGATCTCGCCGATCGTCATGCGCGGGTTCAAGCTCGCGTACGGATCCTGGAAGATGAACTGCATGTCGCGACGCAGGTGCTTGAGCTCCTTGCGGTTCATCTTCGCCACGTCGTGACCCTGGAAATACACATGGCCGGTCGTGGGCTTCGTGAGGCGCATGATGGAGCGGCCGGTCGTGGACTTACCACAGCCGGACTCGCCCACGAGGCCGAACGTCTCGCCGGCGTTGATCTCGAACGACACGTCGTTCACAGCGGACACGACGCGCTTGGAGAACCTGCCGGCGAGCATGCCCGCCTCCGCAGGGAACTCCTTGGTGAGGTGCTCGACCTTGAGCAGCGGCATGTTCTCGGTGTTCTCGGCCATTTATGCCTCACCTCCCATCGAATCGGTGTCGAGCACGTCGGGCGTGCCGGTCGCGATCTTGCCACGCGAGCGCGACGTATCAGGGGCGTTCTTCAGGAACTCCGGGTCGTCGGCGAAATGGCACGCGGAATAGTGACCGGTCTCGGTCGTGTAGTGCTCGGGGAGCTTCTCGTGGCAGACGTCCACGGCGTACGGGCAGCGCGGCGCAAACGGGCAGCCAGAGGGAAGGTTCACGAGCGACGGCGGATTGCCATGGATCGGCGTGAGCGGCTTCTTCTCGTCGACCGCCTGCTCCGGAATGGAACGGATGAGGCCCCAGGTATAGGGGTGGCGGCTCTCGTAGAAGATCTCGTCGGCGGTACCGAACTCCACTGGGCGACCGGCGTACATGACCATGATCTTATCGGCCATATCCGCCACGACGCCCAAGTCGTGCGTGATCATGATGATCGCGTTGCCGTTCTTCTGCTGCATCTCCTGCATGAGCTCGATGATCTGCGCCTGGATGGTTACGTCGAGAGCCGTGGTGGGCTCGTCAGCGATGAGGATGTCCGGGTCGCAGGCGAGCGCCATGGCGATCATAACGCGCTGGCGCATACCGCCGGAGAACTGGTGTGGGTACTCGTTCACGCGTTTCTCGGGGTTAGGGATGCCCACCAGTCGCAGCAGCTCAACGGCGCGCTCCTGGGCCTCCTGCTTGGAGTAGCCGCGATGCAGGCGCAGCCCCTCGCCCACCTGACGTCCGATTTTGTAAACCGGGTTCAAGGACGTCATGGGGTCCTGGAAGATCATGGCGATGTCGTTGCCGCGAATGTGCTGCATCTCCTCCTCGGACTTCTCGAGGAGCGACTCGCCGCGGTAGAGGATGTCGCCGCCCTCGATCTTACCCGGGGGCATGTCGATGAGGCCCATGATGGTCATGTGGGTGACAGACTTGCCCGAGCCGGACTCGCCCACCACGCCAAGTGTCTCGCCGCGGTCGAGCGTGTAGGAAACGCCGTCGACTGCGTGTACCACACCATCCTCGGTGTGGAAGTACATCTTGAGGTTGTCGACCTCGAGCAGGTGCTTGCCCTCAGGGATGGGCTTCGTCTTAAGGTCGACGTAGTTCGTGTTCTTTTTCTTTGCCATGACTTACGCATCCTTCATCTTGACGTCAAGGGCATCGCGCAGGCCGTCGCCGAGCAAGGTGAAGGCGAGCACGGTGGTGAGGATGGCGAGACCCGGCATGACCATCATCCACGGAGCCGTGGTGAGGAAGGTCTGCCCCTCCTGGATCATGGCGCCCCACGAAGGTTGCGGCGGCGTCACGCCCATGCCGAGGTACGACAGGGCAGCCTCGGTAAGGATGGCGGAGCCGATGTTCATGGTTGCATAGACCACGATGGAGGCCACAGAGTTCGGGAAGATATGGCGCGCCACGATGCGCAGGTCGGAAGCGCCCATGGAGCGCGCAGCGTCGACGTAGTCGTTCTCCTTGACCGATAGGATCGCCGAACGGAATACGCGCGCGATGGACGGCCAGCCCAGGATACCGATGGCGATGAACACGTTTTGGATGCCGTTACCGATGACCGCGATCATCGCAATGACGAAAAGCGTGTAGGGGAAGGCCAGGAAGATGTCGGCCAAGCGCATGATGATGGTATCCCAGATGCCGCCGTAGTAGGCCGCGAGCGCACCCATCACAAGACCGATGACAGTCGAAATGGCCGTGGCGATGATGCCGACGGAAAGCGAAATGCGAGAGCCGTATACGACGCGGCAGAGGATGTCGCGACCGGTGACGTCGGTGCCGAAGGGATGCTCGAGCGAGGGCGCGAGAAGCGTGTTCTGCGCCATGTCGGTCGTGCTCGCATAGAGCGGGTCGCCGAGCAATTGCTGCGCCCAGAGGTCGGCCGTGAGCGCTACGATCGCTACGAAAAGGATCCATACCACAGCGACGATGGCAAGCTTGTTCTTGCGCAGGCGCTTCCAGGCATCACCCCACAGGGTACGCGACGAGCCACCGGAAACCTGGGCGGTAGCCACAGG
>CAJLVH010000044.1 GCA_905210055.1 uncultured Enorma sp.
GGGAGCCCCAAGGCTTCGACCTCATCATGCAGAGCTCCATCCCCGCGGGCAGCGGCCTTTCATCCTCCGCCGCCGTCGAGCTCGCCTTCGGCCGTGCCATGGAAGCGCTCTGGGAGGGCGACGCCATCGACCCCGTGACACTCGCCAAGATGGCGCAGCGCACGGAGAACAACTACTTCGGCAAGCCCTGCGGCCTGCTCGACCAGCTCGCGGAAGCGCTCGGCGGCCTCGCACACATGAGCTTCGCCGACCCCGAGACCCCCGCGACCGAGAAGCTCGCGCTCGACTTCGAGGAACACGGCTACGCGCTCGTGCTCGTGAACGTAGGCAGCGACCATAGCGCCCTCACCGGCGAGTACGCCGCCGTACCGGGCGAGATGAAAGCCGTGGCCGCGGCCTTCGGCAAGGAGCGCCTCTGCGAGGTCGACCCGGCCGCGTTCGACGCGCGCGTGAACGAACTCCGCCGCGAGCTCGGCGACCGTCCGGTGCTTCGCGCCCTGCACTACTGGCACGAAAACGAGCTCGTCGCCAAGCGCTGGGCGGCGCTCCAGGCGGGCGACATCGAGGAGTTCCTCGCGCTCACCCGCGCCTCGGGCTCGAGCTCCGCAATGTATCTGCAGAACGTCTCCGTGGGCGGCGCACCCGAGCAGCCGGCGATGGTCGCGCTCGGCCTGGCGCAGCGTCTCCTCGAAGACGCCGGCGCCGTCCGCATCCACGGCGGCGGCTTCGGCGGTTCCATCCAGGCCTTCGTGCCGCTCGACCGCGTCGACGCCTTCTGCGCCGGCATGGACGGCTGGTTCGGCGAGGGTGCGTCGCGCCATTACCGCATCGTGAGCGAAGGGGCTGGTTACCAATGGCTGTAGAGAACGCCTCGCCTGCTGTGACGGGCACCGCCGTGCTCGCACAGGATATCGAAGCACTCGTGCGCTATGCGATCGGGCACGGCATGCTCGCGCCCGAAGACGGCATGTGGGCATATAACGCCGTGCTGGAAAGCGTGGGTGCGACCGGCCCCGCGGCGAGCGGCGCATCCGACCTGCTCTCGTGGGCATATCTCGTCTCCCCCACCCGCGGACTGCCCACACCGGATGGACCTACGAGCCTCTTCGTCTCGAACGACGAGTTCGACCTCGAGGGAACCATCGAGCGCATCGCGGCGGCAGGCATTGCGAATGGCTGCGACGAGGATACGCCCTCGGGTGCGGATCGCATCGCCACCCGCGTCATGGGCCTCATCATGCCGCGTCCGTCCGAGGTCGAGCGCGCATTCGCCGAACAGTACGAACTCGACGGTGCCGAGGCCGCGACCGACTGGTTCTACCAGCTCTGCTGCGACGCCCGCTACGTGCGCACCGCCGCCATCGCGAAGAACATCGGCTGGACGACGCCCACGCCCTGGGGCGAACTCGAGATCACGATTAACCTCTCCAAGCCGGAGAAGGATCCGAAGGCCATCGCCGCCGCCGGAGCTGCCCCTGTGGGCGAAGCCTACCCCGCCTGCCAGCTCTGCATGGAAAACGAAGGGTACGGCGGCCGCGGTGCGGGCGCACCCCATGGCGCCCATCCGGCGCGACAGAACCTGCGCATCGTGCCCATTACACTCGGCAAAGAGCACTGGGGCTTCCAGTACAGCCCGTACGCGTACTTCTCGGAGCACTGCATCGCCATGAGCGCCGAGCATCGCCTCATGCACGTCGATCGCGAGAACATGGCGCGTCTTGTGGACTTCGTCGACCTCTTCCCTCACTACTTCGTGGGCTCGAACGCAGATCTGCCCATCGTGGGCGGCTCGATCCTCTCGCACGACCACTTCCAAGGCGGACGCCATACGTTCCCCATGATAAAGGCAGCCGTGGAGAAGACGTTCGAGATCCCCGGCTTCGCAGACGTACATGCCGAGGTGCTACGCTGGCCGCTTTCCGTGCTGCGCCTCACCGCGGCCGACCGCGAGACGCTCCTCGATGCCGCCGCGCACGTGCTCGACGTGTGGCGCGGTTGGAGCGACGAGGAGCTTGGCATCATCGCCGAGACGGTCGAGGACGGCGAGCCGGTGCGGCATAACACCATCACGCCTGTCGCCTGCCGCGAAGCGGACGGCAACTACACGCTCTACCTCGCACTTCGCTGCAACATCGCGACCGACGATCACCCCTTGGGCGTATTCCACCCGCATGCCGAGTGGCACCACATCAAGAAGGAGAATATCGGCCTCATCGAGGTCATGGGTCTCGCGATCCTGCCGCCGCGCTTGGTGGAGGAGCTCGGCGCCGTACGGGAGCACCTGCTGGCTGGCGACGACTTGGCCGCACTCGAGGCAGATCCGCTCACCGCCTCGCACGCAGCATGGGCAGCCGAACTGGCAGCGGCGCACCCCGAGCTTTCAGCAGAAAATGCCGAGGAAATCATACGCGCGGGCGTGGGTGAGGTCTTCGGCCACGTGCTCGAGGATGCCGGTGTCTACAAGTGGGACGACGCCGGACGCGCAGGGCTGCACCGGTTCCTCGCCGCACTGTAGGGGCACGCCGGCTCAACGAGGGGCGCATTCCGCATACCGACCAAGATCCGGGCAGAATATGGCGTGTGTTCTTGCGAAATAAGCAGAACACACGCCATTTCTTGCCTAGATTTCTTCGAAGGTGGAAATCTTGCGGTGCAGGGTTGCGCGAAGCACCGTTTCCACGTAATATTATCGGTCGCGGGTCATCGCGCCCGTACCTGACCGCCAGCATAGCTCAGTTGGTAGAGCACCGCTCTCGTAAAGCGGGGGTCATCGGTTCGAGTCCGATTGCTGGCTCCAGTGATATGAAAACGCCCTCGGCAACGAGGGCGTTTTTGGTATCGGGGTTCGCTTTCGCTGCCTGACTCCCGCCGCTGCCCCGAAGCACGAATCAAAAGCGTCGCATAACTCGATGGTCAACCTCAAATTCGAAGGCGACCCCTGAGTTATGCGACGCTTTTTTGAACCGCAGAAGCCCCATGCTAACGTTGAGCAGCAGCCTCACATCTGGCTCCAGCGTATCACGTACCCTTTAGGCATACACACCGTAGAGCTCGATGTCCGCATCGGCGAAGAGCGTGTTCGCGAACTCCGTCCACGCCTGACTCATGCCGGACGCCTCGGTCGCGTACTCCTGGTACGCCACGTAGTAGGCGATGATTGCCTCCTCGTACGAGGCGGAATCCGCTGTGAAATCCATGCCCTCGAGCGCCAGGTAATACGGGCCGTCGGTCGAAGCCCAGGTACCCGCCTCGGCATCCCACTCATCGCCCGCGAGCTCGATGATGTACTGCGCGTACTCTGCCGAGCGCGTGCTTGTATCGCCATCGGCAGGCTGCTCGGGTTGCTCGGGAACGGTGGCGGTGACAGCAGGGACGACCTGGTTGTAGAGCTTTTCGATCTTGGCGTTGTCGCGCGAGATCTGCTGCGCCTGCTCCTCGGTCACACCGTTTTGCGCGGCGAGCGTCGCGTAGTCCGACGTGCCATAGGTATTCTCGGCATACGCAGCGACCTCGTCGTCCGTGACCTCGATGCCGCGGGCATCGGCCTCGTTGAGCAGGATCTCCGTGCGCACATAGGCGATGAGCGTCTCCGCGGAAGGCGTGTTGTAGGTACCGTCCTCGTTCTGGACGGTCTCGAGGCTGTACTGGCTCTCGATCGCCTCGCGTGCGGAGATGTCGTGCTCGGAGCCGTTGTAGCTATACGAGGCGACAAGCGAGTCGAGCTGGTCTTCCGTGAGCACGGCGGTGCCAGCGCTCTGCCCAGCCGCGCCGAAGCCGCCTTTACCGATGAAGTAGCCGCCGATCCCGGCAACGAGAATCGCGATGACGAACATCGCGATAAGATACGGCCGCTTGCCGAAGGACGCGCCTTCGTCCCCCTCGTCTTCAGCATCCTCATCCTGGGGATTGACGTTGCTGACGCCCATCTCGTCCTGTTCGGCCTCATCGTCCTCGGCGACAGGCTCGTCGGCGGTCTCCGTGTCTTCCGAATCCTCCCGCTCGATGACCTTGACCTCGCTTTCGGGCAGATCGTCGGGCACATCGGAGCGCTCGATCACCTCGATGCCATCGATGTACTCGTGGTCGCCTTCGAGCTCGTCTTTATTCACGATCAATCCCATGGTTCTCTATCCCTTCATTCGAGCGGATACGCGGCAGCGCGAGCGCGTTTACTCCTCCTCGTCGTCGATATCATCGTCCTTCGGGACGACACGCGCGCGCTTCTTGGGAGCCTCGAACTTGAAGCGCTTGGCAAGCATGTCGTAGATCTCGCGCGAGCGTGCCTTAAGGTAGCTGCCCTTGCCGTTTTCGGCATCGAACTGAAGACGACCGGCAAGCTCCTCGGCAACGTCGCCAGCAATCTTTCCCTGAGCGAACTCATGCAGGTAGCCAAGCATATCGCGATACTCGAGGTCGCCGTGGTAGCACTGGATGGCCTCGTCGATGATCGGCCACACCTTCTTGGAGCGACCGCGTTCCGTCGCTCCCCAGGCACAGAGCAGATGGAAGGCAGAAAGGCGGAGCGTGGCGGATAGCTCGTCGAACAGCGCCGTCTCTGCACCCTCGAACGCAGCGCCGATCTCCTTGGCGTGATCGGGGACGAGCTCCGCGAGCGCATCGAGCACCTCCCAGCGCGTCTGCGCCTCGGGGCGGTAGAGAGCATCGATGAGCTCGGCGACATGGGCGTCGAGGATCTTCGGTTCGCGGCGCGCCAGGAGCGCCAGCACACGAGCGGCGAACTGCCGGGTACGCCGGCTCGAGCTGCTCAGATCCTCGATGAGGGCGTCGAGCGCCGCGCCATCCCGCTCGATCTGCTCGAGCTTCTCTGCCTCTTGCGGGTCAAGTTCCTGTTCCGTGGTCTCTGCCATAGATGTTTACCTCTTCTTGCGTTTTCCAGTAGCCGAATGCCGCGTGCGGGAATCTGCCTTGTCCTGTGCGCCGGACGCCTTGCCCGAAACGGAAATGAGATCCGGAGCGGCCTCTCCCGTGCGCGTCCTGCGGCGACGGGCTTCACCCGTGCCCTGGGCAGCGGTGTCGCGGTGCGCCTTGTTCACATTGAAGAACCGGTCGACAAGTTTCCACGGGCCGCTCGATTCGCCATAGCCCATCTTAAGGCCCGTGATCCAACCCGGCAACAAGCCGAGGGGTATCGCGTAGAGCATGACCGGCCATGCAACGAGCCCGACCGCAATCACGCAGCCCGCGATCGCGGCGAGGTTGTACAGCCAGTACTCCCGAGCCGTCACGGCGCGCTTGCCTGCCCAGTTCCCCAGCAGAAAACCGATGTAGACGCTGAAGAGCAACAGCAGGACGAAGCAGATAATGAACGCCGGGCTGTCCATGCGCGCTTACTCCTCGTGGTTGCCGTGGCAGCAACCATGCTCACGGTGGCCATGGCCCTCGCCGTGGCAGCACTCATGGTCCTCGCCGTGCTCATGATGGCCGCAACCGCAGCCTTCACCATGCTCGTGATCGTGATCGTGGCCGCAGCCGCACTCGTCGCCCTGCTCCTGGGTGTAGAGCGACCAGTCGAGGCCAGCCGCCGCGGCGTCTGCTTCCTCGGCATAGAGCAGGGTGATGGCCTGTGTGCCCAGCTCCGCGCCGCCGATGGCATCGAGCATGTCATAGAGGCCGTAGGCGGTATCCGCGCCGGGGAGCGCGATCTCGTAGTCCTCGGCCTCCTGAAGCGCCAGGCCGATATCCTTGATGAAATGCTTCACCATGAAGCCGGGCTTCCAGTCGCCCTCGAGCGCCTTGGGAGCGAGCTGCTCCATGGCGCCAGATTTGCCCGTGCCCGTAAGGATCATGTCGCGCGTGAGCTCGAGGTCGAGTCCGGCCTGCTGCGCATACGAGAGGGCGTCGGCCATGCCGACCATCGACGCTGCAAGCGAAACCTGGTTGGCGAGCTTCGCCGCCTGACCCTTGCCCGCGCCGCCGAAGCAGAAGATGCGCGAAGTGAAGGTGGAGAGCAGCTCGCGCACGGGCTCGATATCGCGCTCGGTCGCGCCGATGATCGCGGTAAGCGTACCTGCGATGGCGCCCGCCTGACCGCCCGTCACGGGGCAATCGAACGCGGTGCGCTCGCTCACGGCGGCAGCACCGGCAATATCGCGCGCGAGCGAGGGAGCGCTCGTGGTGAGGTCGATGAGGATGGCACCGGGCTTCGAAGCGGTAAGCAGGCCGTCGCCCGCAAGGTAGAGCTCTTCGACGTCCTCGGGAAAACCGACCATCGTGAAGATGACATCCGCACCCGCGGCGGCCTCGGCGGGCGTCGCGGCGAGCGTGGCGCCGCGCTCCACGAGCGGACTGGCCTTGGCCTGCGTGCGGTTATACACCGTGAGCGGGTAGCCCGCATCGAGGATGTGGCCGGCGATGGGCGCGCCCATGATGCCGGTGCCAATAAAGGCGACCTTCTGCTTCTTATCTGTCATGATGCAACTCCTATGCTCGAAATGTAAAATTACCCCAGGGTTTTTAACATGACTCATTCAAACGGTGCCCCAGGTGCCGCAGATTGCCCCGAAAGCGAAGGGCATAGGCCTTGGGGCCATGCCCACACGCTTGAGGGGCAAGGTGCGGTACCTGGGTGCCGTTAGCTGCGAACCTTCTGGGCGATACGATCCGTGAGCGTCATCTTCTCCGCACGGTTCTTGCCCCAGAAGATGACGGCGACCATGCCCGGTCCCACGTGGGCGCCGATCGTCGGGCCCACCGCGCCGCGGATGATCGTGAGGTCGGCGCAACCGTCTTCCTTGCGAATCGCAGATTCAAGCCAGTCCGCATCCTTCTCGGCATCGGAGGAAACGATGGTCATCGGCATGGAGGGATCGAGGACATAATTCTCCTTGAACGCCTTCGCGAGCCCCTTGAGCGCCTTCTTGCGGCCACGGCTCACGCCCGTAAGCGTGAGCGATCCCGCGAGGTCGAAGGAAAGGCTCGCCTTGATGTCGAGCTTGCTCGAAATCTGCGCGGCAGCCGGCGGGATGCGTCCACCCGCGGCGAGGGAATCGAGGCTGTCGAGCGTGAAGTAGCCGTGCACGTAGGTCTTCGCCTCGTCCGCCCACTTCGCGAGCTGCGCCGCCGTGAGGCCGGCCGCGCGCTGGCGGATGGCCTCGAGCGCCAGGAGCTCGCCGCACGAACTGGGCAGCGCATTGTCCACCACGTAAAGCTCGAAATCCGGATACTTCTCGCGCACCTCGTCGGCTGCGATGCACGCATGCTCGTAGCTCGAGGAGAGTGCAGAGGTGAACGCGAGGTACACCGTGGGCGTGCCCTCTTCGGCGCACTCAGTGAAGTACTCAAGGTAGCGGCCGACGGAGATCGCCGCCGTCGACGCCTTCACGCCGGAACGGATCTGGTCGTAGAACCATTTCGGGGTCATGGACGTCCAGATATCGTCCGCTCGCTCTTCGCCGTCCAAGATGAAGGGAAAGCCGAGGATGT
This sequence comes from uncultured Enorma sp., assembly GCA_905210055.1. Taxonomy (GTDB): domain Bacteria; phylum Actinomycetota; class Coriobacteriia; order Coriobacteriales; family Coriobacteriaceae; genus Enorma. The sequence continues at coordinate 7,444 of CAJLVH010000044.1, forward strand.
CGATATCGAGCGTCGCCGCGATCTCGGGCGTGAAATCGCAGCAGGTATCGACCGCGATACGGCAGCGGTGCGCATACCCCTCTGTTGCAGCGGTGGTCATCAGCCAATTGCCTTTCTCAAAAAAGCGGCCACCCACATGGATGGCCGCTCGCCTACATGCACGCAGTAGACCGTATTTTACTCGTCAAGCGACTCTATTTTGGGCTTGATGATGCCATATCCACCATTCTTACGGTGATAAACCACATTGATGAGGCCGGTCGTGGCGTTTTCAAACACATAGAAGTCGTGTCCCAGAAGATCCGTCTGCACGAGCGCCTGCTCTTCGGTCATCGGCGTGATCTCGATAACCTTCTCGCGAACGAGCTGGTTGTCCTCTTCCTCCGGGATGAGGAGGTCGGCCAGGTCCTCGACGCGCGGCGCCGGCGCGACCTCGGCGGCAGAGGGACCCTGCTGGCGGTTATCGACGACTTTCGTCTTGAATTTACGAAGTTGGCGCGTCACCTTGTCCGCCGCGATATCGATCGCGGCATACATGTCTGCACCGTGCTCCGCCACGCGGATGACCGAACCTCTCGCGCGAACCGTGACCTCGACGATCGCGGGCTCGGCGATGGAGGGGTTCTTCTCGTAGCGGAGCACGACGTCGCACGTCATGGGCTCGATGTCGAACACCTTGAGCGCTTCGCCGATCTTCTCTTCAACATGCGAGCGCAGGGCATCGGTTACCGTGGTCTTTCGGCCGGAAACCTTGATATCCATAAGCACTCCTATCTAGCCGGGAACAGTACGTACCGTGTTTGTACCCAAACTCAGGAGATGCATGACGCACGCGCGCAAGAGAACGCGCTCGCGCCGTTTGTCGAAATGAGACCACCGTCGGCCGAAACCCCGAAGCGATGCGCTCAAGACAGATGGATCAAAGTTGAGCGATTCGCAATGTCCTAGTAGTCGTTGATGTCGCTGTGGTCTTCCTCGCCGGCTTCGGTATCTTCGTCCGAAGATCCGGACTCCTCGGCAATGGTGACACCCGAGATGAGCTCACTCGACAGGTTAAGCGGAAGGTCGCCATACCACATCACGTGGATCGCATCGAGCGTGCCGTCGCCCGACATCTCGTCAAGCGCCGCACCCACCGCATCGGAAAGCTCGGTTGCCGAGGAGTCGTAAGCGATGCCATAGGATGTTGAGGCGCTGATCGTGCCCGCGAAGTAGACGCCCTCGTACGTGCGAGCCAGGTATGCGCCGGCCGTCGCGTCGCACGCAACGTAGTCGACCTCGCCGGCGGCGAGCGCGTCGAAGCAGTCGTTCACGGTATCGTAGGTGCTATCGGTGGCGATCCCTATGCGCGCGAGCGCCTCCTGTGATGCCTTTCCTCCCTGCACGCCGATTGTTGCCTGCGCGAGGTCGTCGGCGGTAAGGGCTTCCGAGGAACTCCCCCCTATTCCGAAAATCGCCGTGGCATTCTGCAGATACTCGCCGAGCACCACGATGCCGTCCGACTGGTCGCGCGCGGTCGCGCCCAGATAGATATCCGCCTCACCGGATTCGATCGCGTCTTGCGGAGAGACCGAATGGACGATGGCGAGCTTGAGACCGAGGGAGTCGGCAAGCTCCGAGGCGACATCGATGGTGTACCCCACGTAGTAGCCGTCCTCGTCGATCATCACCTGCGGCAAGTCGCCCGTATCGAGTGCGACGGTAAGGGTTCCCGGCTGAACGAGCAGTGCGTCATCGACCACCTGCTCGGGCGTCTCCTCTTCCGCCTCGGAAAGCGGGGGCGTGCCGAACGAGCACCCGCCAAGCACGCACGCGAGCACCGCAACCATAAGACCGGCCGCGCCGCGCTGCAGCCATCCCTTCAATCCGTCCGTCATGAACCGACCACCTTGCTACCATGGCGCCGCGAGGCACCGACTACGTCTGCTCCGCTGCGCGAACGCGAGCGGTGAATATGCGTTGTCCCCCAGCTGACCTGGTCTTTTCCCCCACACCTGCGCACTGGAGCGTTTGCTCGGCCGCCGCAGCGGCGTCACGACTTGCCCGCTCGCCCGCGGGGCGGAATACCCCTGGCAACGGACGGTGCGACTTACCTCTAGGACGCGCCATGATCGCGCATGCGCGCACGCATGCACTTACGTGGGTCCTTTCGACCGCGTCTGTCTTGGACTAGGATGCGCGAGCGCATCGGCAACCACAGCCTGAGGGGACGCGTTTTAGTATACAACACGTTCGCGAGCTGCGAGAAGTTGAGCACAGGGCGATATCTTCGTTGTAACCTGCGAAATCTTGCAGCGGTTCTGTCGGCACTGGGGATTACAATGAAGGCAACATATCGGCTGCTTCGAGAACGGGAGCCATCATGAAGCAGGTAGGGTTCATCGGCCTAGGCATCATGGGAAAGCCCATGGTGAAGAATCTCTTGAAGGCCGGTTGCGCCGTGATGGTGTCCGACCTGAACCAAGCTGCGGTCGATGAGCTCGTAGAGACGGGCGCCACCTCGGGCAGCTACGCCCAGATCGGCGCAGTCTGCGACATCGTGTTCACCATGCTCCCCAACGGCGACATCGTGCAGTCCGTGCTCTTCGGCGAAGACGGCGTCGCCTCGGCGCTCACAGCGGGCAAGATCGTCTGCGACATGTCGAGTGTGACCGCCACGCAGAGCACGACCTGCTACGAGAAGCTCAAGGCACTCGGCGTCGGCTTCATGGACGCGCCCGTCTCCGGCGGCGAGCCGGGAGCGGTCGAGGGCACGCTCGCCATCATGTGCGGCGGCGATGCAGATGTATTCGAGGCGCTCCAACCCTATTTCGACGTCATGGGGTCGAGCGCGCTGCTCGTGGGACCCAGCGGCAGCGGCAGCGTTTGCAAGCTCGCCAACCAGATCATCGTCAACCTGAATATCTGCGCCGTGTCTGAAGCGCTGGTGCTCGCTACCAAGGCGGGCGCCGATCCCCTGAAGGTCTACCAAGCCATTCGCGGAGGACTCGCCGGCAGCGCCGTGCTCGACGCGAAGGCGCCCATGATGTGCGCGCGCGATTTCAAGCCGGGCGGGAAGATCTCCATCAATCACAAGGACATCAAGAACGTGCTCGCGACCGCCCACGAGATCGACGTGCCCCTGCCCTTCACCGCGCAGCTCTTCGAGGTGCAGCAGGCGCTCAAGGCACACGGCCATATGGACGACGACCACGGCGGGTACGTGCGGTACTTCGAGGCGCTCGCCGGCGTCGAGGTGAAAAGCAACCGGTAGCGCGCGGCAAGCCGTTGTCGATAGCACACCGCTCGGCGTGAACGCCCCCATCCGATACGAGGAGACACGATGATCATGCCCGTTCAGCCCCTTCAGCCCCTTCCCGTTGAAGTCCTCGATTCCTATCCTGCCGTCGACGAGGCGGCGGTCGACGCGCTCCTCGCGCAGGAGATCGCAAAGGACCCGCATAAGATCGTCGTGCTCGACGACGACCCAACCGGCGTCCAGACAGTTCACGACGTCTCGGTCTACACGGATTGGAGCCCAGAAAGCATACGGACGGGCTTTACCGAGGAAGGCAAGCTGTTCTACATCCTCACGAACAGCCGTGGCATGACACGAGACGAGACCACCGCAGTGCACCGTAAGATCGGCGCACGAATCGCGAGCGTCGCGCGCGAGGCCGCCACGCCCTACGTCATCATGAGCCGCAGCGACTCCACGTTGCGCGGCCATTACCCACTTGAAACGGAGCTGCTGCGCGAAGCTATGGAAGCCGATGGCCTCACCGTCGACGGCGAAGTCATGTGCCCGTTCTTCAAGGAGGGCGGCCGTTTCACCATCGGCGACGTCCATTACGTGCAGCAGGGCGGCCAGCTCGTGCCCGCAGCGAAAACGGAGTTCGCGCTCGACAAGACCTTCGGCTACACCCATTCCTCGATCCCCGAGTACATCGAGGAGAAGACCGACGGGCACTTCCGTGCCGAAGACGTCGTGTGCATCTCCCTCGACGACCTGCGCTCCTGCGACGTCGACCGCATCGAGCGCCAGCTGCTCGACGTGACGGGCTTCAACAAGGTCTGCGTGAACGCGATCGACTATTGCGACATCAAGGTCTTCGCGGTGGCGCTCTACCGTGCTATGGCACAGGGGAAGACGTTCCTATTCCGCACGGCGGCGGGCCTAGTCAAGGTGCTGGGCGGGGTATCGGACATTCCCCTGCTTACCCGCGAGGACATGGTGACCACCGAAACCCAAAACGGCGGGATCGTGGTGGTAGGCAGCCATACGCAGAAAACGACCGCGCAGCTGGAAGAGCTCCTGCAACTTGATTGCACGGTTCCCGTCGCGTTCAACTCCGACCTCGTGCTTCAGGGCGACGACGCGTTCTATGCGGAAGTCGCTCGCTGCGTGGCACTCGAGGAAGAGGTCGTCCGCGCCGGAAAGGTCGCGGTGTGCTTCACGCGTCGCGAGCTGCTCGAGGTGCCGAACGACACGAAGGAAAGCGCACTTTTGCGCAGCGTGAAGATCAGCGACGGCGTGCAGCGGCTCGTGGGTCAGCTCGGCGTCGCGCCCGCGTTCGTGATCGCAAAGGGCGGTATCACGTCGAGCGACGTGGGCACGAAGGCGCTCGGCGTGAAGCGCGCAAACGTGCTCGGGCAGATTCAACCGGGAATCCCTGTATGGCAGACGGGCGCGGAAAGCCGCTTCCCCGGTATGCCCTATGTCATCTTCCCAGGTAACACCGGCGACGAAACGACGTTGCGTCGCGCCGTGGAGATCCTCACCGCGAAGTAGCGCACCATGAGGCGCAACGGATTCGCACACGTGCGATACGCCTCCAGCATCTGTGGTGGGCGGTCGTTAGGCAACGCGCGACCACCGGCTACCACACGCGCGCGAAGGCGAGCGCGTCGACGTGCGCGGCTCCGGCGGCGTGCAAGGCAGATGCGGCAGCGCGCATGGTCGCCCCGGTGGTGATCACATCGTCGAGCAGCAAAAGACGCATGCCTGCGACCGGCTCCACCACCTCGTAGACATCGC
>CAJLVH010000045.1 GCA_905210055.1 uncultured Enorma sp.
ATCCATACCTTACGCCTCCCCTTCAACGGTCGCGACGGCGTCTGCTGCGGCGGGCGCACCGGTACCTTTGACATCCTCATTCGCCACCACGAGGTGGCACGCCACGCAGTGTCCGCCGCCGACATCTTTGAGCTCAGGCTCTTCGGTGCTGCAGCGATCGGTTGCGAACGGGCAGCGCGTGTGGAAGCGGCAGCCGCTCGGCGGGTCGATCGGGCTGGGCACGTCGCCCGTGAGGAGCTTCGTACCCTGCTTCACATCGGGGTCGGGAACGGGAATCGCGTCGATGAGCGCCTGCGTATAGGGGTGCAGGGGTCGATCGTAGATGTCGTCGCTCGGCGCCACCTCGACGAGCTTGCCGAGGTACATCACGCCCACGCGGTCGCTCATATGCTTCACCACGGCAAGGCCGTGGGCGATGAACAGGTACGTGAGGCCAAGCTCGTCCTGCAGGCGCTCGAGCAGGTTGAGCACCTGCGCCTGAATGGACACGTCGAGGGCGGAAACCGCCTCGTCGCACACGATGAACTTCGGATTCGTCGCGAGGGCGCGCGCGATGCCGATGCGCTGGCGCTGGCCGCCGGAGAACTCATGCGGGTAGCGCTTGGCATGCTCGGGGCGCAGACCCACGAGTTTGAGCAGCTCCGCCACGCGCTCCTTGCGCTCCGCGCTCGTCCCCCACTTATGCACCACGAGCGGCTCGCCCACGATGCTGCCGACCGTCATACGCGGGTCGAGCGAGGAATACGGATCTTGGAAGATGATCTGCATCTCTTGGCGCAGCTCGCGCAGCGATCTCGAGTCGGCATTCGTGATATCGCGGCCGCGGTAGTAGATCTTGCCGTCTGTGGGGTTCTCGAGACGCAGGATGGTCTGACCGAGCGTCGACTTGCCGCAGCCGGACTCGCCCACCAGGCCAAACGTCTCGCCGTAGTTCAGCGTGAGGCTCACGCCGTCGACGGCCTTCACGTAGATGCGCTTATTCTTGTTCCAGGTCTTGTTCGCGGGGAAGTAGGTCTTCACGTTCTCGAGGCGCACCAGCTCGTCGCCGCGCTTCAGATCCTCACTCATCGCCGCCTCCCCTCTCATCAGTCACCTGAACATCTGCCGCCGCGTCGGAGGCGTCGGCGATGCCTGCCGACTTCGTCTCACTCGACACGCCCGCGCCGAGCGCCGTCTTCACGGCGTCGATGTTGAAGCACCGCACCATGTGCCCGCCGCCGACATCGACGAAGTCGGGTACCTCGTTCATGCAGCGCTCCGTGCAGAACTTGCAGCGCGGCGCGAAATGGCAACCCTTCGGCATATCGAACATGCCGGGGACAGTGCCCTCGATGGTCTTGAGCGGCTCGCCCGCGGTACCCGTGAGCTTCGGCACGGAGTCGAGCAGGCCGACCGTATACGGATGGAGCGGGTTCTTGAAGATCGTGCGCACGTCCGCGCGCTCGACCTCCTGACCTGCGTACATCACGATGACCCACTCGGCCATCTGCGCCACAACGCCCATGTCGTGCGTGATGAGGATGAGCGCCATGTCGAGCTTCTCCTTGAGTTCGCGGAGAAGCTGCATGATCTGCGCCTGGATGGTCACGTCCAGCGCCGTAGTGGGCTCGTCGGCGATGAGAAGCTTCGGAGAACACGCGAGCGCCATGGCGATCATGACGCGCTGGCGCATACCGCCCGAGAGCTGGTGCGGGTAGTTATCCACGCGCTTTTCGGGCGAGGGGATGCCCACCAGACGCATGAGTTCGATCGCGCGGTCGCGCGCCTCCTTCTTGTTCATGCCCTCGTGCTGGATGAGCGCCTCGGCAATCTGATAGCCGCAGGTGAACACCGGGTTGAGCGACGTCATGGGCTCCTGGAAAATCATGGCGATCTGGTTGCCGCGGATCTGGCGCATCTCCTCGCGCGAGAGCTCGAGGAGGTTTTTCCCCTCGAACAGCACCTCTCCCGCGACCTCCGCCGGCGGGATGTTCAAAAGCCCCATAATGGCGAGCGAGGTCACGCTCTTGCCGCAGCCGGATTCTCCCACGATGCACACACTTTCGCCCTTACGCACCGCGAAGCTCATGTGGTCGACCGCACGGAACACGCCGTCATCGGAATGGAATCCGACGGACAGGCCGTTGACGTCGAGCAATTTGTCTTTCATACAGCCTCCTGTCGAATTATCCCTGGCGATCGCGCTTGGGGTCGATCGCGTCATCCAAACCGTCGCCCACGAAGTTGAAGGCCAGCACGGTGAGCAGAATCATGAGACCGGGCGCGATGGCCGTGAACGGCTGGATCGTCATGGTGTTCTGCGCGTTCTGCAGCATGTTGCCCCAGCTCGCCGTGGGCGGGTTGATGCCGCAGCCCAAGAAGGAAAGGGTGGATTCCATGATGATGGCGTTGCCCACCGCGAGCGTCGCCGTCACGATGATGACGTCGAGCGTGTTGGGCAGCAGATGCGTGAGGATCATGCGCAGGTCGCCTTCACCCGTCGCCCGGGCGGCGCGCACGTAATCGAGCGAGCGCAGCGTGAGGAAGCGACTGCGCACCAAACGCGCGGACGCCGTCCAGTTCAAGCACGCGATCATCACGACCAAAAACGCCGGGCTCGGCTTGAAGATCACGGAGAGCACCATGAGCAGCGGCAGCGAGGGAATCGTGAGTACGAGGTCCGTGAAGCGCATGAGCAGGTTGTCGACAATGCCGCCGTAGAACCCGGCGAGCGCCCCGACGAGCGACCCCACCACGATGGAGAGGAGCGCCGCCGTGAGACCGACTGCGATAGAAATGCGGCCGCCATAGAGCAGGCGCGTGAGCAGGTCGCGGCCGAGTTCGTCGCAACCGAGCAGATGCTCGGCCGTGGGACCTTCGTTGATGGAGTAGAGATCGACCGTGTCGGGGTTGTACTGCATGAAGAGAGGCCCGACGATCACGATGAGCACCAGGAGCGTGAGCATGACGACACCGGTGATGGCGATGCGGTTCTTGCGGAAGCGACGCAGCGCCTGCTTGAGCGGAGACTGCACGACCTCGACGTTCGCGGCCTGCTCCTCACGCTTTGCAATATCTGCCTTTCGGCTATTGAACAGAAACATCGACGCTCCCCCTTACTCGTACTTGATGCGCGGGTCGAGCGCCGCATAGATGATATCGGCAAGCAGGTTGCTCAAGATCACGAGCACCGCGTTGATCATGAGGACGCCCATGAGGATGGGATAGTCCTGCTTGTTGAGCGAGTCGTAGAAGAGCGTGCCCATGCCCGGCCATGCGAAGACGGTCTCGGTGATGACGGCACCGGAGAACAGCACCGGAATGTCGATCATGATGACCGTCACCATGGGGATGAGGGCGTTACGCAGAGCGTGGATGAACAGAACCTTCTTCTCCTTCAAACCCTTGGCGCGTGCGGTGCGGATGAAGTCCTGCCCCAGCACCTCGAGGTAGTTGGAGCGGGCATAGCGCGTCCAGCTGGCGATGTAGATGAGCGAGAGCACCGTCGCGGGCATGATGATATGCCGCGCGATGTCGATGAAGGTGCCGCCGCCGACGCCCACCGACGTGCGGCCGGCCGAGGGCAGCCAGTGCAGCGTCACCGCGAAGGTCAGCTGAAGGATGAGCGCGAACCAGAACGAAGGCATTGAGATGCCCAGGAACGTGAGAGGGGTCGCGACGTTGTCGAAGACCTTGCCCTTGCGGATGGCGCAGAAGATACCCACCGGTATGGAGATGCAGAGCGCAATGAGGAAGGATACGCCGCAGAGCTGCAGGGTCGGAACCACACGCTCGCCAATGAGCTCGAGCACCGGACGCGAGCTGTTGATCGACACGCCCCAGTCGCCCGTGAGAATGCCGGCGAGCCAATGCAGGTACTGGATGGGCACCGGGTCGTTCAGACCGTGTGCCTCCTTGATCGCCTCAATGGCCTCCAGCGAAGCGTTCGGATTCTCGAGATACATGTCGAGCGGATCTCCCGGCATCGCCTGTAGCAAGGCGTAGATGATGATGGATGTCGCCAGGAGCATGGGAATCGCCTGGAGAATGCGCTTGCCAATGAACTTGAGCACGCGTTCCTCCCTCCTAACGCGCCCGAACCCCCAGCCCGGGTGCGTATCTACTCAATACCGGGAGGCAGATGCCAAAAGCATCTGCCTCCCGAACCATTCGGCTAAAACCTGTAAACCCCGTTTACTGCTGCAACCACATACTAGCGGACTGGCAGAAGTTCGTCATGTTCGTGGGGTTGAGCTTCAGACCCTGCAGCGCGTTGGTATACACGTCGACCTCAGCGTTGGAGTAGATGATGACCTGCGGCATACCCTCGTCGAAAGCCTCGAGGCACTTCTTCACGAGCTCCTTGCGGGTTTCCTCGTCCATCTCACGGTCGAGCTGGTGCGAGGCCTCGTCGAACTCGGGGCTCGACCAACGGCCGCGGTTGAGCGCGCCGTCGGACGCGTACATCTTCGTGCGGGTGGCACCGGGGCTCGTGATGAAGCGGCCGAGACCGATCTGGTAGTCGCCGTCGTACATCATCGCGGTCCAGGTGGACGCGGCGTAGTTCTCGGCGGTGAGGTTGATGCCGACCTCCTTCAGGGAGTCCATGAGCACCTGCTGAATGGCCTCATCGGTCACGCTCGAAGAGCTGCAGCCCACGACGAAGTCGAGGCGCACGCCGTCCTTCTCGCGGACGCCGTCGGAGCCCTCGACCCAACCGGCGTCGTCGAGGATCTGCTTGGCGCGGTCGACGTCGTAATCCCACTCGGTGACGAAGTCCTCGACGTGATAGGGGTCGCTGACGGTCCAGGGCTGGTGCCACGCGGTGGGGATGCCATGGAAGAGCTCGTCGACGAGCGTCTGCTTATCGATGGCACAGGAGATGGCGTGACGCACGTTCACGTCGTCAAGGCCGGGCACCGAGCAGTTCATGTCGACGTACTGCCAGGAGTTGAGCGGGTTCGCGACCGTGACCATACCTTCGATGTTCTCGACCTGCGGGTAGTTGGCGAAGCCGATGCCGTAGGTGAAGTCGATCTCGCCAGACTTGAGCATGTTGATGCGGGTGTTCTCGTCGGTCACGAAGCGAATGGTGATCGTATCGAGGTACGGACCCTCCTCGCCCCAGTAATCCTCGTTGCGCTCGAGGGTGATGTGGTCGCCGCGGACCCACTCGACGAACTTGTAGGGGCCGGTACCCACCATGGTAGAGTTGTACTCGCCGTTCGGGTCGTTCATGTCGACGCCCTCGATGAGGTGGGCGGGCATGATACCGAAGGTGAAGAGGCACTGGGCGAAGTCCGGGGTCTGACGGTTGTAGTGGCAGACGACCGTGTAATCGTCCGGCGTGTCGATGGAGTCGATCTCGTCGACGCCCTGCTTGGACTCAGCGGTCCAGTCGGGATTGGCAAGCGCGACCCACGTGGCCTTGACGTCGGCAGAGGTGAGTTCACCGGAACCGTCGTGCCACTGGACGCCCTCCCTCAGGTTGTACGTGATGTCCATCGTGTCGTCATCATGAAGCACAATGAGGCCGTTTTCGACCGTCGGGACCTCCTTGGCGAGCACGGGGATATACTCCATATGCTCGTTGGGGACGAGCAGGCCTTCGACCGCGAACGCCTGGACGTCGCCCATGAGGTGCGTAGCATAGACGTTGAGGGTATCGGGCTCGTAGCTCAGCGCGATGACGAGGTCGCCGCCCTGTACGGGGTCACCGGCAGCAGCCGCGCCGGAGCCGCTCTCTGCGCCCTCACCACCGCAACCGACGAGAGACGTCGTCGCAGCCGCTGCGCCACCAAGGCACAGAGCACGGAGGAGCTGCCTTCTGGTAGGTTCGATCTTCATCATGATTACCCTCCTGCCTTTCAAACTCGTGAATCGTCTTTTTTTTCATACGCGATTCTTTTGAGGGGACAACCAACGGGGGTGTGCACCTCGCGATTTCCCCTATCGTTATGTATGCGTAAGCCCCCTGTTAGGAGCAGCTAAAAACGACTATGCGGAGAATCGTGAGAAACACGCGAGTTGATTGTTATTGAGCATGGTATTGAGGGTGCTGTAAGACCGTCAAATATGAGAAAATGTGAAAACTCTTGTGTTAAATGTATATTAGCTGCAGTTTTCTGAATTGTGAACAGACGACAACGCGTGTATATCCGAGCGGCATTCTGGATATGCCCTCGTATGGCACCGAGCGCCACATTCAGTTCGCTTCATGCGAAAAACGACGTCGAACACGGTAAACCAAAGCCGCGCGCACGTCAAATGCCGCTGTGGCGATATTTTAGCGAATAGCTTAAGAACTGCAGAACGCCGCGCGCCCAATGAACCTGAATTTGACCATCTACCTGCGCAATCATAGTATGCGCAAAACAGTGTAAGAATGTCTTATGACTTTATGCGGCCGCTTGCTGGAGATAATGGTATCAGCGTATCCGAGAGCAGCACTCGCATACGCGTTTGTTCAGGTGGATGAGCGGGGAGGCTCGTGATGCATTCCTCTAGAAGCGCAGCCAGCACGGGTTTTCAGCAGCATGTTTCCTCCCGTGCGACCAGGATCTCCTTCCCCCCGACACCGAGATTCAGCCTCCCCGACTCCACCGTATCGTGCTGCAACCGCTCAAACAACCAGAAGGCAAATCTCATGCACGCCTGGGACGAGGCACGCGACGCGCTGAACATCCTCCCCTTCACGCAGGCTTCAGACCGCTAACGAACCGTGACAGTTTCCCCTGGCACCGCTGTCACGGTGGCGTAGCTGCTGTCCGCACCGAACAAAACGCACGGTCTTTCATCCGGCGCGACTCCGAAAGAAAAAGCCCCTCTCGGGGCTTTTTCTGAGGACTGTTTACGTGCGAATGAGCGAGGCCGTTTTGCTCGGCGCGGCCAAGCACTCTACATCAGCGCGCAGACGCTTGTCGCGAAGGCCACCGGATCCTCGGGCAAAATACCCTCGACCAACAGCGCCTGGTCATACAGCAAGCCGGCGTAGAGCCCGAGCTTATCGGTCTCGCCCGCCTCCTGCGCGGCAACGAGCTTCTGGAACACCGGATGCTGAGCATTGAGCTCGAGCACGCGCTGCGTCTTGGGCAGACCCTCGATATCACCTTCGGGCCCGCGCTTCAGCACTTTCTCCATCTCGAGCGAAAGCGGCCCCTCCGTCGTGATGCACGCGGGCGACGCATCCTCGCCCACCAGGCGCGAGGAGACTGCGACCTTCTCCACCTTGTCGCCAAGCGCTTCCTTCATGGCGTCGAACAGCGCCTCATGCTCCTTGGTGGCCTCTTCTGCCTGCTTCTTCTCGTCCTCGCTCGCAAGGTCGAGGTCGCCGGTCGCAACGTTCTTGAGCTCCAGATGACGGTCTTCGAGCTCGGGCTCGGCGCCGTCGGCCACGGCCTTCGCCGCCGCCTCGCGCGCAGCCTCGTCGTCGTAAACCTTCGGCATGTCCTTCGCCACGTACTCACGCATGGCCTGGAACGTGAACTCGTCCACGTCCTGCGTGCAGAGCAGCACGTCGTAGCCGCGCGCAAGCACGCCCGTCACCACCGGCATCTTGGAGAGGCGGTCACGGTCATCGCCGGCAGCATAGTAAATCGTCTTCTGACCCTCGGGCATCGCCTTCGCGTACTCCGCGAGCGTGACCATCTTCTGCTCCTTGGCGCTCCAGAAGAGGAGCAAGTCGGCGAGCTCAGACGCCTTCGCACCGTAGCTGTTATAGATGCCGAACTTCAAGCCCCTGCCAAAGTTCTCGAAGAACGTCTCGTATGCTTCGCGATCCTCGTCGCGCATGGCCTCGAGCTCGGAGGTAATCTTCTTCTCGATGCGCTTCGCGATGGCATGGAGCTGGCGGTCGTGCTGCAGGGTCTCGCGCGAGATGTTGAGCGACACGTCCTCGGAATCCACGACACCGCGCACGAAGTTGTAGTAATCGGGCAGCAGGTCGGCGCACTTCTCCATAATCATGACGTTCGAGCTGTAGAGCGCGAGCCCCTTCTCGTAGTCCTTGCTGTAGAGGTCGAAGGGCGCGCGTCCGGGCACGAAAAGCAGGGCATCGTACTCGAGCGTACCCTCGGCATGGAAGGAAATGGTGCGCGCGGGATCCTCGAAATCGTGGAACGTGCTCTTGTAGAACTCGTTGTAGTCCTCCTGGCTCACGTCGTCTGCGCGCTTCTTCCAGATGGGCGTCATGGAGTTGATGGTCTCAAGCTCCTGGTAGTCTTCGTATTCAGGCTGATAGTCGTCGCCTGCGTCCTCGGGCTTGGGCTTCTGGCGGCTCTTCGTGACCATCATCTGAATGGGGTAGCGCACATAGTTGCTGTAGCGCGTGATGAGGTCCTTGAGCGCCCACTCAGAGAGGTAGCGATCGTAGTTCTCGCCGGGCTCGGCGGGCTCGCCGGGCTGCGTGGGCTTCGCGGGCTCGTTGTCGCGGAGCGTGAGGATCACGTCGGTGCCGTGGCCGGCGCGCTCACCAGGCTCGATGGTGTAGCCCTCGAGGCCGTCGGACTCCCACACATGCGCCTCGTCCTCGCCGTACGCGCGGCTCACCACCTGCACGCGCTTCGCGACCATGAACGCGGAGTAGAAGCCCACGCCGAACTGGCCGATGATGTCCACGGCGTCGCCCTGGTGCCCGGCGTTCTCGGTCTTGAACTCCTGGCTGCCGGAATGCGCGATGGTACCGAGGTTCTTTTCGAGCTCATCCGCCGTCATGCCGATACCGTTGTCAGAAACGGTAATCGTGCGCGCGTCGCGGTCGAAGCTCACGCGAATGGCAAGGTCGCCCTGCTCAACATGCATGTCATCGTTCGTGAGGCTCTTGAAGTTGAGTTTATCCACCGCGTCGGAGGCGTTCGAGATGAGCTCGCGCAGGAAGATCTCCTTGTTGGTGTAGATCGAGTTGATCATAAGGTCGAGGAGCTTCTTGCTTTCGGTTTTGAACTTGCGCATACGAGGGTCGTTCCTTTCAAATGGCGCCGTGTTCGCCCGCGGTCGCAACGCCGCGGGAACGAACCTGCTATATTCAGACTTAGATTTTATAACCCATTCGCGCGCAGATATGCACTGCTCGCGAGATTCACCGGATTGGCGAACGTCGCCCACAGCATTCGATGCCGGCGACGTACACGGGCGCACACCCTGGTACCTACGCGCCGCGAACAAGCATCCACCGGGATGCCGGTTGTCCCAAGCGGAGTTGTCTCGAACGGTTACAGCAGCTTCGCCATCCACACGTGCGGCTGACCCTCGTCCTCATAATCGACGTCGCGAATCGCCTCGTACCCAAGCTGCTCGTACATGCCGCGGATGTATTCTTGCGCATGGAGCTTCATGAGCTGGGCACCGGCCGTGCGCGCCGCCTCCTCTGCTGCCCGGGCGAGTGCGAGGGCGAACCCCTGCCGACGCGCCGAGGCAACCACCGCCACGCGCCCCATAAGGTAGGTCTGGCTCGCATCGACCTGCTCATCGAGCAGACACGCGGGCGACTGCGGCACCTCCGGGCTCAGCGTGCGCTCCAGGTCCTCGGGAAACACGCGAGCGCAGCCCACGAGCTCGCCCTGCGCATATTCCGTCACATGGATGCAGCGGGGATCGTCATCGATCGCCTCGAACTCGTTCTCGTAGCCCTGCTCTTCCATGAAGACGATGCGACGCACCTCGAAGGCGTCTGCTTTGCATCCCGCGAAATCGATACTCGTCTTAATCTCGAGCGCCATGACGGCTCCCCACGTACGAATCCCTGCATGATGGCGCGAGAACGGGATGGCCGTTCCCTATGGTAATTGTATCTCCTGCTTGGGAAACGTCACGGTGATGCAGGTACCTAGCCCCAGGTCGCTCGCCAAGTCGATGCTCGCGCCGTGGAACACCGCGGCGTGCTTCACGATCGCAAGCCCCAGACCCGTGCCCCCGCGCGCCTTCGAGCGGCTCTTATCCACCCGATAGAACCGTTCGAACACCTTGGGCTGCTCCTCGGGCGCGATGCCGATGCCCGTGTCTATGACCTGAAGGTAGGGTCGGTCTTCTTCGTCCGTGCCGCAGGCGAGCGTCACCGTGCCGCCCGGCTGGTTGTAACGGATTGCGTTGCTCGCCAGGTTGTAGGCGAGCTCGTCGAGCAGCCGCGGTACGCCCGTCACCACGGCGGGCTTCACATCCATCACGAAGCTCACGTCGTTTCCGCGCGCAAGCTGCTCCAGGCGCTGTCGGATGGACTCGAGCATGCGCGGGAAATCGACCGGCTCGGTCGAACCCAGCACCGCCGCAGAGGTATCGGAATCGGAGCGCTCGGCCTCATCGAGGTTGGAGAGGGTGAGAATATCGTTGACGAGCGCAGTGAGCCGTCCCGCCTCCTTATGGATGCGATGGCCGAAGTCCTGCAGGTCCTCCTCGTTGGCAACCATGCCGCTCGCGATAAGCTCGGCGTATCCGGAAATCGTGGTGAGCGGGGTCTTCAGCTCATGCGTGATGTTCGCGGTGAACTCGCGGCGCATGCGGTCATTGTCGGCGAGCACGCGCATCTGTTGCTTGAGCTCCTGGCGCTGGCTCTCAATGCGATCGAGCATCGGCGTCATCTCCGAATACATCTTCTCGGCGTTGTGCTTGGGGTGGTCGAGGTCGACCTCGAGCAGCGGCGCGATGATCCCGTGCGCGGCGCGGCGCGCGACGAAAAATGAGATCACGAGCAGAATCGCCGCGAGAACGAGCAGCGGCACGGCAAACGAGACCAAGATGGCGAGCACACCGTCCTGCTCCTGCGCGAGGCGAACCACCATACCGTTGTCGAGCAGCACTGCCTGGTAGAGCAGAATCTCGCCGAGCGTTGAGCTCGAACGCTCGGAATAGCCGGTTCCCTCCTCGCGCGCCTCGACGACCTCCGGACGGCCGTTGTGGTTCTCCATCTGTGCGGCCGGTTCCTCGTTGTCGAACATGACCGAGCCATCCGCGTCGACGAGCGTCACGCGGACCTCATCGAGCACGAGGCGGTCGAGCAGGCTCACATCATCGTCGGTCTCGTTGAGCATCGAGGCGATGATCTGCGCCTCGTCGTAGAGCTCGCTGCGCGAGATCTCGGCGATCTTGTTCTGTAGATACACTGCACCCACAAGCGTGAGCACCACCACGACGAGCAGCACGACGCCGAAGATCGTGCCGAACACGCGGCGAAACAGCGATCTCTTGTTCCCCAGTGGGCTCATGACGCACGCCTTTGTGCGCTACGAGATGCGGTCGGCGAAGCGGTACCCTACGCCGCGCACCGTCTCGATGCAGTTGGCGCGCTTGCCGAGCTTCTGGCGAAGCGTCTGCACATGCACATCGACCGTGCGCGATCCGCCATCGAAGTCCCAACCCCACACGCTTTGCAGGAGCGCCTCACGGCTGAACACGACTCCAGGCTTGCGCATGAGGTATTCCAGCAGGTCGAACTCGCGCAGCGTAAGCTTCACGGGCTCACCGTCGACCGTGACCTCGCGGTGGCTCGGCGAGAGCACGATGCCGGAGCTGGAGAGAACGTCACTTGTCTTTTTCGTCATGCCACCGCGACGCAATAAGGCGCGGCAACGACTCGTGAGCTCCATCACGCTGAAGGGCTTCGTGAGGTAGTCGTCAGCACCGCCGTCGAGCGCGATCACCTTGTCGAGCTCGGTGTCCTTCGCGGTGAGCATCATGATCGGCACCGTCGCGGTCTCCTTGTCCGCGCGGAGGCGGCGGAGAATCTCGAGGCCGTCGGTATCGGGGAGCATGATGTCAAGCAAGACGGCGTCGGGCACGCGGCGGGCGACAGCTGCCTTGAACTCGCTATCGCTTGCAAAGCCCTCTGCTTCGATACCCTGCTGATGCAGCGCGTAGAGCGTGAGGCCGCGAATGTCTTCCTCGTCCTCAACGTAATAGATCATCGATACCGTCACTCCTCGAGTGCAAATGTGTAGCTTGCTTCATAGTACACGTTATGCGCCGCGCTTCATGATGCAGAAAGGACATTGTAAAGATAGCGTAATCCGTCAGCTAGCAAGGACTGTAGACCCCGCCATTGGGGACGGGGGG
>CAJLVH010000046.1 GCA_905210055.1 uncultured Enorma sp.
GGGGGGAGCCGGTATTGGAGTTTGCACGATACGCCCCGACCGGGGGCATGCGCCCCTAGGAAAGGAGCAGCACATATGAAAGAGCGAACTTGGCTTCCCGGGTGGACGGTCGAGCGCCGGGCGTTCGACCCCGCGCACACGGCGAAGACAGAGTCGATCTACGCACAGGGAAACGGCTACATCAACGTGCGCTGCGCGGAGGATGAACGCTACGTGGGGCAGACACGCGGCACGTTCGCGACGCTCACCTTCAACAAGGCGCTGCCCGACGAGGTAACGGAGCTGCCGAACCTGCCCGATGTGACGGCGATCGATCTTACCGTGAACGGCGAGCGGTTCTCGCTCGACCGCGGCACATACCGCGACTACCTCTCGCGCTTCGACATCCGCACGGGCGAGGTCGAGCGGAGCTGCGTATGGACGAGCCCCGCCGGCGATGCCGTGCGCATCCGCTCGCGCCGCATGGTCTCGCTCGCGCAGAAGCACGTCGTGGCTGCGACGCTCGAGATCGAGGTGCTGAGCGGCCCGGTGCGCCTTATGGTGGAGAGCGGCATCGACGCGCGCATGACGAACAGCGGCTCCCAGCATCTCCACGATGGCGAGAAGCGCCTCATCGACGGGCGGATCCTGCGCATGGCGACGCGCACGAGCGAGTCGCGCGTCCCCATCGCGATCCACTGCGAGCACAGCTTCTCGGCCGACCCCGCGCGGTCGCTCCCCGTCATGCAGCGCCGGCGCTTCGTGATGCGCTATACCTTCGACCTCGAGCCGGGCGTCCCGCTCAGCATGGATAAGATCTCGTGCTACCACACGGGTCGCGACCGCTCCTTCGCGAGCGCCGAGCGCCTGGGCGGCATCAAGGACAGCGCCCGCGTGCTTCAGGTGGGCGACGCCTGCATCACAAGCGTCTCTTCCATGGGCTACGAGGGGCTCTTCGAGGCCTCGCGCGCCGCATGGGAGCGCTATTGGGCGCACGCCGATGTGGAGATTGAAAGCGACGACCCCTTTGACCAGCTGGGGATGCGCTTTGCGCTCTATCACCTGAACATCATGATCGACCGCGGCGAACCGCGCGCGGGAATTGGTGCCAAGGGTATGACGGGCGAGGGCTACAAAGGCCATTCGTTCTGGGATACCGAGATCTTCCTGCTGCCCTACTATGCACTCACGGACCCGGCGGCGGCGCGGGCGCTGCTCGTGTACCGCTACCTCTCGCTGCCCGGTGCCTATGCCAAGGCGCGGGAGAACGCCTACGAGGGCGCGATGTTCCCGTGGGAGAGCGCCTGGCTGGACGATGGCGAGACGACGCCGCTCTTCGGTGCGGCGGACATCGTGACAGGCGAGAGCATCCCGATCTTGACCGGCGTGCTCGAACACCACATCACGGCAGATATCGCGTGGGGCGTATACCTCTACCATGCGGTGACGGGCGACGAGGAGTTCATGGAGCGCTACGGCTGCGAGCTTATGGTGGAGTGCGCACGCTTCTGGGCGAGCCGCGTGGAGTGGAAGCCCGAAGCCCGTCGCTACGAGATCACGAACGTCATCGGGCCGGATGAGTACAAAGAGCACGTCGATAACAACGCCTTCACGAACTACCTCGCGGCGTTTACCCTCACACATGCGGCCGATATCATCGACGCCATGCCTAAGTGCTGGCCGGACGCCTGCGAGCAGCTTTCGCGTCGCTACAACCTGCATGAGCTCGCCGCGAAGTTCCGCGAGCGGGCGGGCGGGATGTACCTGCCCGGGCCGCGCGAAGACGGGCTCGTTCCGCAAAACGACCAGTACCTCGGCCTTGCCGAGGTCGATCTTTCGAAGTACCGCAGCGAAGCGGGCGTCTCCTCGATCTTCGAGGACTACGGCTGGGAAGAGGCCAATAAGGTCATGGTGTCGAAGCAGGCGGACCTTGTCATGCTCCTGCGCGTGATGCCCGATCTGTTCGAGCCCGAGGTCGCCAAGCGCAACTTCGTGTTCTACGAAGGCCGTTGCCTGCACGACTCCTCGCTGAGCCACGGTCAGCATGGAATCCTTGCTGCATGGTTTGGGCTTGAAGATATGGCGCTCGACATGTACCGCCATGCGGTGCGCGTGGACTTCGGCGAGAACCCCACGTCTTCGGACGAGGGCATCCACAGCGCCTCGATGGGCAACGTCTGGCAGTGCGCCGCGTGCGGCTTCGCCGGCCTCATGTGGGAGCACGGCGAGCTCTCGTTCGCGAACCACCTGCCGGGCACGTGGAAGCGTCTCGCGTTCGAGATGAGCTGGCAGGGGAGTCGCCTGCGTGTGGCGGTCGAGCCCGATGCGATGACCGTCGAGCACCTTTCCGGTGCCCCGGTCTCCTTCACCATCGACGGGCGCGCGTTTAGCGTGTCGCACGAGGAGCCGCAGGCTCGGTGCGTGTGCGGGGCGGGTGATGCGGCATGACGAGCGTGGCATCCGGGCTGTCCCAGCGGCTTGCCCGTCGACTCGCGCCCCGGGGCATCATCTTCGACCTCGATGGCGTGCTCTGCTTCACGGATCGTTTCCATTACGAGGCGTGGCTCGACTGCGCCCGCGAGGTGGAGGCACCCTTCGACTGGACGATCAACGACCGCCTGCGCGGCGTGAGCCGTATGGAGAGCCTGGAGATCATCCTCGAAGGCAGCCCGCATGACTATTCCGATGCGGAGAAGGAGCGTCTCGCGACCGAGAAGAACGAGCGCTATCGTGCGCTCTTGGCGCAGATGACGCCCGAGGACATGGATCCGGCGGCCCGCGCGATGCTTCGCGGCCTGCGGGAGGCGGGCTTCAAGCTCGCTGTGGGCTCGTCGAGCAAGAACGCGCCCTATATCCTGGAGCGGCTGCAGGCGACCGACCTCTTCGACGCTGTGATCGATGGCTCCCAGATTGAGCGCTCCAAGCCCGACCCCGAGGTGTTCCTGCGGGCGGCTGACGCGCTCGGGCTCGAGCCGGGGGAGTGCCTGGTGGTCGAGGATGCTGTGGCCGGCCTCGAGGCGGCGCGCGCGGGCGGCATGGCCTGCGTGGGCGTGGGGCGCGGTGCCTGGCCGCTTCACTGCGCGCCGGATGCGCGCGTGGAGGACGTCTCCGAGCTGGCGTCGCTTCTGGAGCGACCGGGCAGCCCGGCGGCCCCGGAAGCGGAGAGACCCGGCGGGCGCACGTGGTGGAAGGAAGCGGTCGTCTACCAGATCTATCCTCGGAGCTTCTACGACGCGAACGGGGACGGCATCGGTGACCTGTGCGGCATCATCGCCAAACTCGACTACCTTTCCGCGCTCGGCGTCGATGTGGTATGGCTCAACCCCATCTACCGCTCCCCGGGCGTGGACAACGGCTACGACATCTCCGATTACCGCTCCATTCTCGATACCTTCGGCACGATGGACGATTTCGACGAGCTGCTCGCCGCGCTCCATGCGCGCGGGATGCGCCTTGTCATGGATCTCGTGGTGAACCACACCTCCGACCAGCATCCCTGGTTCATCGCGAGCAAGCAAAACCCCGCTGGCGAGTTCCGCGATTTCTACATCTGGCGTGATCCGGCGTCGGACGGCGGCGCGCCCAACAACTGGGGCAGCTGCTTCGGTGGTTCCGCTTGGACGTTCGACGAGGCAAGCGGCCAGTACTACCTGCATCTCTTTACGCCCGAGCAGCCGGACCTCAACTGGGAGAACCCGCGCGTGCGCGACGAGGTCTTCGACATGATGGACTTCTGGTTCAAGAAGGGCATCGACGGGTTCCGTATGGACGTCATCAGCCTCATCTCCAAGGCGGGCTTCGAAGACGGCCCTGTGCGTGCGGACGGCCTGTGGGGCGATTACGAGCCGCAGTGCGCGAACGGGCCTCGCGTCCATGAGTATCTGCACGAGATGCACGAACGGGTGCTTACGCACTATGACGACATGACGGTGGGCGAGAACGCGGCGGTGACGCCCGAGCTCGCGTGCCTCTATGCCGGCTTCGACCGCGAGGAGCTCGACATGGCGTTCCAGTTCGAGCTCATGGATGTGGATGGCGGCGAGTCGCGCAAGTGGACGCGCGATTGGGATTGGTCGGTGGCGGATATCAAGCGCGTCATGACCCGCTGGCAGGAGACGCTCGAGGGACGCGCATGGAACGCACTCTTCTGGGGCAACCACGACCAGCCGCGCGTGGTTTCGCGCTTCGGCGACACCTCGACGAATGCGCGGCGCAAGCTTTCGGCCAAGATGCTCGCCACCTGCCTGTACCTCATGCAGGGCACGCCCTATATCTTCCAGGGCGACGAGATCGCGATGACGAACTGCGTGTTTACGGGCATCGACGAGATTGACGACGTCCATACGCGGAACGCCTTCGCAGAGCTCACGGAAGCCGGGCTTGTGGAGCCGGACGAGATGATGGAGATCATCAATTACCGCAGCCGCGAGCACGCGCGCACGCCCATGCCGTGGAGCGCGGAGACGAACGGCGGCTTCACCGAGGGTACGCCCTGGCACGCCCTCAACCCCAACTACGACAAGATCAACGTCGAGGAGTCGCTGGCCGACGCGGACTCGGTCTTCCACTACTACCGTCGGCTCATCGCGGTACGCCGCGCGCATGAGGTACTCGTGTACGGCCGCTACCGCTTGATCGCGTCGACGGATGAGCATGTGTACGCCTACGAGCGGCTGCTCGGAGGCACGCGCGCGCTCGTCGCGTGCAATTTCGGCGGCGAGGCCGTGGCGTTCGATCTGCCCGAGGACTGGACGGGCGCGCGCACGGTCCTTGCGAACTATGGCAACCGCGGAGATGGCGAGCTGCGCCCCTTCGAGGCGTTCGTGCTCATCTGCGAAGACGAGAGGAAGGAATAGAAGATGGCAAGCATCACATTCAAGCACGTCACGAAAACCTACGACAACAAGGTCACGGTCGTGCCGGATCTGAACCTCGAGATTAAGGACAAGGAATTCATCGTGCTCGTGGGGCCTTCGGGCTGCGGTAAATCCACGACGCTGCGCATGATCGCCGGTCTCGAGGACATCTCGTCGGGTGACCTGTACATTGGCGACAAGCGCGTGAACGACGTGCAGCCCAAGGACCGCGACATCGCCATGGTGTTCCAGAACTACGCGCTGTATCCGCACATGACGGTGTATCGCAACATGGCCTACGCGCTCGAGCTGCGCCGCACTCCCAAGGACGAGATTCGGCGCAAGGTCGAGGAGGCGGCGAAGATCCTGGAGCTCACGAAGTTCCTCGACCGCAAGCCCAAGGAGCTCTCCGGCGGCCAGCGCCAGCGCGTGGCGCTCGGTCGCGCCATGGTACGCGACCCAGCGGTGTTCTTGCTCGACGAGCCGCTCTCGAACCTCGACGCGAAGCTGCGCACGGAGATGCGTGCCCAGATCTCTGCCCTGCACCGCCGCCTCGAGACCACGTTCGTCTACGTGACGCACGACCAGACCGAGGCCATGACCATGGGCGACCGCATCGTCGTCATGCGCGACGGCGAGATCTTCCAGGTCGACACGCCGCAGAACCTCTTCGACCGTCCGGACAACATCTTCGTTGCCGGGTTCATCGGCTCGCCGCAGATGAACTTTATGGATGCCGTGGTGGAACGCGCGGGCGACGGCTACGAAGTCGTGGGCGCGATGGGCAGGATCCCCCTGCCGAACCCCGAGCTCGCGGACTACGTGGGCAAGGATGTCGTCGTGGGTATCCGCCCAGAGGACTTCCACGAGGAGCAGGAGTACCTCGACGCCGCCCCGAGTGCCGTCATCGACGCGCAGGTCGACCTCTCCGAGCTCATGGGTAGCGAGGTGTACGTGTACTTCACCGTGGGTGAGCGCCGGCACATCGCGCGCATCTCCTCGCGCCTCGATATCCATGCGGGCGACACGGTACGCATCGCGCCCGAGCTCGACCATGTGCACGTCTTCGATAAGGAGACCGAGAAGGCCATCTGCCACGGTGCGGCCAAGTAGCTGCGAGTGCGCACCGTGCGGTGGCCGCCGTACGGGCAGTCTGAATGACGTGTAGAGCATGCCGGCGATACCCGTGTGGGTGTCGCCGGCTTTTACTATAGGCTGAACATTGCCCAGAGGCAGACAGGCGGACGGCGCGACCCCATGACGCGTTCACGTTTGACGACGCTGGACTCGCGTGGCCTGGTGCACGTCTCTCTGGACGCAAGCGCTATCGTGGGGCGTCATTGCCCCGCAAAAGGCTATGGCAAGGTTGGCAGCTATGCTTCGGGGTTTTCGACAGGACGTACGTCGACAGCCGTCCAGCCCCAGTTCACATGCTTCTTGTTCCAGCTGAGACGTGCGCGCACCTCTACCATGAGGCCGTCGCGGAGCGCAATGCCCGCATTGTTGTCCTGGCAAATCTTTGCGGGGATGAAGCAGTCTTCAACAAACCCCCCGTCCCCTCGCCTCATGGCGCGGTACTCGCCTTCGAACGTACGCTCGATATCGGCGGGATCGGGCGCTTCGATGGTGTCGAAAGATTGCACTTCAAAGCGCCAGGTTCCTGCGTCTGTGTCTTTGCTCTTACGCTTAAATACGGCTACGGCGCGCCCCGTTACCATGGAGAGGTTCTCAATGGGGTGCTGCTCGAGGAGCTTCGGCGAGACATAGTATCCTGAGGTGAAAATGTGGGACGGGTGTACAAAGCCGAACGCCTTAACCTGTTCAAAGCGCCCGGAGAACTGCTTCACGAACACCTTCTCGAACTCGCTGTCCGTGCAGGGAACGGGGTCTGCGGCAAAACCGGCATGCTCGGGAAGGAGCTGTGCGTCGTACGTATAGCCCTCCATGAGCGTCTGGGCGCGCTGGCGATCCTTGATCTTGAACCGATCGATGTAGGTGCTGGTGGAGGGCTTTGCACCGTACACATAGGATCGTTCTGTCTCGATGCGGCGAACCGCGATGCCGATGAGCCCCTTTTCCCGATTGATCCATTCGACGTAAACCGGTGTGACGGGAGTCTTCGAAACAAGGTAGACGCCCGGTCCAGCCTCGCCAAGTGCGGGGTTGTCGGCACAGGCGCGCTTGAATGCATTCTGCAGGTACTCTTCCTTTGGCTTTGCCACCGCGATGGGGGCGAGGAATTCGCGCGCTTCCTCATAGCGCCCCGCTTTGGTCAACACGCGGCCAAGGTAGTAAGGCGTCCATTCCCATTGGGCAATGAGCTTGGAGCTTTCTAATGCGGGCTTTTCATGCGCCTTCTTGAGCATTGATGCGATGTTGTTGATGGTGCGCTCGGTTTTTTCAGGAAGCGGCGTGAGGGAGCGCGTCTCGCTTAGCTCCAGAAGCGCCTTGAGGTAATCGTCGGCAAGGCGCTCGCCATCGCCCTTTATCTGCTTGCCCTCATAGCTCTTTTTCGCAAGGCCTCGACCTTCGAGGAGCGACCAAAGGGGCATGCTGTCGACCACATGAACAAGGTCTTCAGGGGAATCCTTGAATGCGATGAGGAATGGGAGTGCGAGACCTGATGCTTCGTAGTAGAACGGGCGCGGCGCGTCGACGAGCGCGCGTAAACCGTCGAGATTTCCAGCCTTCTGGAGCTCCCATGCTGAGGAGGTGAAATTCTTACAGACTGAGTCTGCCAGCAGGTCATCTAAGGGAATGGAGTACGTTGTTTCAAACTGGTCAATCGTTTCGAGGACGTGGACATAGCGCTCGACACCGTGGTCGGCGTTGATCTTGTCGTGTTGCTGCTTGAGGTAGTCGTAATACACCCATCCAAGGGCGCTTGCGAGGTACTTGTCTTCGGGGTTGTCGTCGAGCTCTTGCTGGGCGTAGCGATAAGCCAGATCGAGTTTGCCCTCTTTGCGCAGGAGGTTGACTTGCTGGCTAGGATACAGACCCTCTTCGTCGTACTCGGGGAATGAAAGGCGGCCGGTGGTGTTCGGTTCGGTACTCATACACGCTCCTTATCAAATGCGCTGGGATCAGGCCTCTCTTGGCGGCTTTAATCCACATCTCGTTACGTTTGAAGTATAGAACGACGTGCGGACAACTTTTGCAGCGCGCGATGAAGTTTGAGTTGAGGAGGTTCGTGCGGGATTATTGTCCGCACGTCAGGTTTTCATGAGCGTGTGGCGGCTCGCGGTACAATGCTGCGAGCAATTGCAGTCGCACGGGATGCGGGCACGCGATGCGCGAAACGTAAGGAATGCAGCTCATGGCAAGTAGTAAACGCATGCACTGGGCGTGGGCAGGGGTGTTTCTCCTGGGGCTCGGCATGCTCATCGCCGGCGCGCTCAACGGCAACATCTGGTACGACGAGGGCTATTCTGTTGCGCTCGTGCGCCAGAATTTCGCCCAGATCTGGCAGCTTACCGCTATCGACGTGCATCCGCCGCTCTATTATTGGATGGCGCATGCGGTGTATCTGGCGGTGGGCGAGAGCATCCTCGCGTACCGGCTGCTTTCCGTTGCGGGCATGGTGGCGGCGGCGCTTTTGGGGCCTGTCGTGGTGCGCCGCATGTTCGGGGAGCGCGCGGGGCTCGCGTTTTCCGCGCTCGTGCTCTTTCTGCCATTTTCCCAGCATATGGCTTGGCAGATTCGCATGTACTCCTGGTCGATGTTCACGGTCTCGGTGTGCTTTCTCGCTGCGCTGCGCCTGATGTCCGCGGCGCATGCAAACGAGCGCGCGCCGCGTATCGCGTGGGCGGCGCTGGGGGCCTCGGGCATCGCCTCGGCGTATCTGCACTACTACGCTGCGGTTGCGGCGTTTCTCATCAACGCGGGGCTCATGCTCTGCTTCTGGCGGTGCGACCGGCGCAAGCTTCGCGCGTGGGCGGTACTCGCCGTGGCGCAGCTCGTGCTCTACCTCCCGTGGGTGCGCATGCTCACGGCTCAGATGGGCGAGGTCGCGAGCTCGTTTTGGATCACGTTCGAGTTTCCGTACACGATCGTTTCGGTGCTCATGTTCCCGTTCACCACAGACATGCTAAGTTGCGACCTTACCGTCCAGTCGGCGGCGCTCGTGCTCGTATGCCTCGGAGCCCTGCTGGGCGTGCTGCGCTACCGCCGGCGTGTGGCGGCGCAGGGTGCCTCGGATGACGCCGACGCGCGTCGCGCGGACCAAGGAGATGCGCCTTCCTGGTTTGCGCCTGCCGAGTGGCGCGCTCTCTGCTTCGCGGGCGCGGTCTATGCGGGGCTTGTCATCATCATGGTGCTCGCCTCGCTCGGCATGGGCAGGATGATCCTCTTCTACCGATATCTCGTCGTGGTGCTTGGACCTGTGGCGCTTGCAATGGCGATTGCGCTTGGGCGGGCATGGGAGCGCCTTCACCGCGCCCGCTCCGTCCGTGGAATACGCGCGCTCACGGTTGGCATCGCGCTTGTCGCCGTGCTGTTTACCGGGCTTTGGGCGGGCGTGATGCTCAGGCTCTACGATGCCACGAACACGCAGAGCGTCGATGCGGTCATGGAGCCGGTGGCACAGGCGGAGGCGTCGGGCTTGCAGGGCGTCGTGGTCTCGCCGAGTCCCCGCGTGGAGAGTGTCCTCTGCGGGCAGTATCCGGAAGAGACGTTCGTGTACCTCGACTTCCTCCGGGATTCCTGGTGGACGGAAAACGTGTGGAGCGCTTATGGCACGGGCATAGACCCCGCAGGCTCGTGGGAAGAGGCGCTCGATGGCGTGGAGGCGGGAGATACCGTGGTGTTCGTCCGCGAGAATCCCACCGAGGAGCTCCTCGCGCGCGATCGCGCCGAGCTTGCTGCCGCGGGGCTCGAGGTGGCGTCTGAAGAAACCGTTTCACGTGCGTATGACCGCGTCGACTGGGCGATCATGGTGTGCAAATATCACGGCGCAGGCGGCGCAAACTCTGCAGGAGAAGATCTATGAGGCTTTCCATCGTCATACCCTGCCATAACGAGGAGGCGTGCCTGCCACTTGCGCTGGAGGCGCTCGAGGACGTCGTTGCCGGTGAGGAGTTCCAGCGTCTGTGCCGCGAGGTGGAGGTCATCTTGGTGGATGACGGGTCGAGCGACGGGACGCTCGGCATCATGCGCTCCGTGACGCGCGATCGGCGTCGGCGGCCGTTCTGCATCCGGTACCTCTCGTTCTCGCGGAACTTCGGCAAAGAGGCGGGGCTCCTTGCCGGGCTTCGCGCTGCAGAAGGAGAATTCGTCGCCGTGATGGACTGCGACCTGCAAGACCCGCCGGCGCTGCTCACGGAGATGCTTCGCATCCTGCACGACGACCCCGATACCGACTGCGTGGCCACGCGGCGCATCACGCGCACGGGCGAGCCATGGCTGCGATCGCTCGGCGCCCGGATATTCTACCGCCTGGTGAACGCCATCTCGCCCACGCCCGTACCCGACGGCGCGCGCGATTTCCGCATGATGCGCCGGCCAGTGGTTGACTCGGTGCTCTCGCTGGGTGAGACCTGCCGGTTCTCGAAGGGTATCTTCGGATGGGTCGGCTTCAACACGCGCTGGATCGACTATGAGAACACCGAGCGCGCCGCTGGGACGACGAGCTGGAGCTTCTGGGGGCTCGCGCGCTATGCGTTCGAGGGCATTATCGCCGTGTCGACGGTGCCCCTCGCGATTGCTTCGTATGCGGGCATCGCGCTCTGCGCGGTGGCGTTCGTGGCGGTCGCGGTGATCGTCGTGCGCGCGGCGCTCTTCGGCGACCCGGTTGCCGGCTGGCCGTCGCTCGCGTGCATCATCACGTTCATCGGCGGGCTTCAGCTGCTGTGCCTGGGAGTCATTGGGCAGTATCTGGCAAAGACGTATCTTGAGACGAAGCGCCGCCCGGTGTATATCGTGCGGGAGGAAGGCGGCTACCCGCTCGGGGCGGGCGGCCCTGGAGATACGGCTCCCGCTGCATCCGAAGCAACCGACTAGGAACCCGTATGCTCATTCATCGCATTGCTGCACAACTGTATACCGCCGAGGGGCCGCGCGTTATCGAAGAGGCGCTCGACGCCGGCAAGGACGCCACGCTCGCGGTGTCGCAGTCCGGCCGTGTGCTTATGCTTGCGGCGCAGTTCGCGCGGCGCCCGCGTCCCGTGGTGTATATCGTCTCCGGCGAGGATGCGGCCGAGCGTGCCGCGCGCGGGCTCGCCGCCTATGTGGGCATCGAACATGTCGCGCGCTTTCCCGAGCGCGAGGACTACCCGTGGGTGGATAAGCAGCCGGACGATGCCGTGGTGGCCATGCGCTGCGCGGCGCTCGAGCGCTTGGCGCGGGGCGAGGCGTGCATCGTCGTCGCCTCGGCGCGGTCGCTTCTGCGATGCGTGCCGCCGGCGGAGAGCCGCTATTGGGAGAGCGTGACGTTCTCCGTGGGGGAGGAACATCCGTTCGAAGACGTGCCACAGCGTTTGGTGGGCATGGGCTACACGCGTGCGGAGGAAGCTGCGGCACCGGGGCTCTTCCGCGTACACGGCGATGCGGTCGACGTGTTCCCCGCGCAGAGCTCGGCGCCCGTGCGCATCGAGTTCTTCGGCGACGAGATCGACCGCATCCGGCGCATGGTGACTTCGACCGGGCAGACGATCGGCGACGACGAGAGCGTTCGGATTTACCCGTGC
Organism: uncultured Enorma sp.; assembly: GCA_905210055.1. GTDB lineage: Bacteria > Actinomycetota > Coriobacteriia > Coriobacteriales > Coriobacteriaceae > Enorma. Next base: position 11,519 of record CAJLVH010000046.1, read on the forward strand.
CGCGAGCTCGCCTTGACCGACGATGCGGTGCATCGCCTGCATGTGGCGCTCTACCAGCCCGCGCAGAGCGACCCGGAGCTAGCGGCGCAGCTTGAGCTTGCCGACGCACGCGTGGTGACGCCGGAGCTCGATCGCTACCTGCCGTTCATGTGCGAGCGCACCGAGAGCCCGCTTGCGCATGTGAGCGCGGGCACACTCGTGGTGCTTTCCGAGCCGCGGTCGCTGTTCGATGATTGCACACGTGCGTACGAGGATATCGAGCGTCGCGCCGGCGAGGCGGGGGTCGCGCATCT
>CAJLVH010000047.1 GCA_905210055.1 uncultured Enorma sp.
CGCCTCGGCCTGGATGGTTGCGACCACCGCCGCGTCGCGCCCTGTAGACGATGCTCTCGCTAGCGCGCTCTACATGTTCTACCAGGGACGACAGACGTTTATCACAGGCATCACCACCACGATCGCGCAAGCGGTGTTCGGCACCATCCTCGCGTTCTTCCTTGCACTTCTGCTTGCGTTCTGCCGTATCCAGACCATCGATCGATCGGATAACGACTTCGTGCGGTTCTGGAAGGTGCTGGGCGTGGATTTTGCCAAGGTTTACAGTGCCGTGGTGCGCGGCACGCCCATGATGGTGCAAGCGGGCATCATCTTTTTCGGTGGTATCGCCTTGCTGCGCGGTACCGGCCTCACGACCTCCGAGGTCAACGTGGTGTGGTCGCCTTTCATCGCGGGCTTTGTAACCATCACGCTCAACTCGACCGCCTACATGATGGAGGTGCTGCGCGGCGGCATCGAATCGGTGGATTCGGGGCAGATGGAGGCGGCGCGCTCGCTGGGACTCTCTCAATGGCAGGCCATGCGTAAGGTGGTGTTCCCCCAGGGCATCAAGTATGCGATTCCCGGTCTTTCGAACGAGCTCGTCGTGAACATCAAGGACTCGTCGGTGCTTTCGGTAATTGGCACGTTCGACCTCATGTTCGCCACGAATTCCATCGCCGGCATCTACTACCAGCAACTGCAGGCGAATATGATCGCTGCGGTGGCGTATCTTGTGCTGACCATGATCGCGACGAAGCTGCTCACCAAGTTCTCCGAGCGCCTGAGCGCGCAGACGGGGCCGGTTGTGGTGATGTCCGATTCCACCGTGCAGGCAGAAATGCTCAGGGCGAGCCACGACCGAGGGGATGTGTAGCTCATGGATACGCAACAACAGCCCATGGTGCGCATCGAAGGGTTGCGCAAGTCGTTCGGCAGCCTCGAGGTGCTGCGCGACATCAACCTGGACGTCATGCCCGGTCAGGTTGTGACGATCATCGGTCCTTCGGGCTCGGGCAAATCGACGCTTCTGCGCTGCATCAACCTGCTCGAAACGCCCGATGCCGGCCATGTATGGTTCCACGGCGCGGACCTCGCTGCAGACCATGTGAACGTGAACGCCCTGCGCGAGAAGATTGGCATGGTGTTTCAGGGATTCAACCTCTTTAACAATAAGAACGTGCTCGATAACTGCACGCTTGCCCCCGTCATGCTCAAGAAGATGCGCAAGGACGAGGCGGAGCGCGTCGCTATGGAGCATTTGGAATCTGTGGGCATGGCAGGCTTCGCGCGCGCCGCGGTGAGCACGCTTTCCGGCGGTCAGAAGCAGCGCGTGGCGATCGCTCGGGCGCTCTGCATGAACCCCGACCTTATGCTTTTCGACGAGCCCACGAGCGCCCTCGACCCGGAAATCGTGGGCGAGGTGCTCGAGGTCATGCGCCGGCTTGCGACGGGCGGTATGACGATGGTGGTCGTGACGCACGAGATGTCGTTCGCGAAGAACGTGTCCGACGAGGTGCTCTTCATGGATCAGGGTGTCATCGCGGAACGGGGCACGCCCGAGCAGATCTTCACGGCGCCCCGCGAAGCGCGCACCCGCGAATTTTTGGCGCGCTATCTGGACGACTAATGGGTTGATTGGGGACGTGTTCGTTCCAACCCATTGTCCGGGCCCGGAAGATGTCCCAAAATGCACCTGTCCCTTTTTGGGACAGAACGAGATGCCTGGCGCATCGTCGAGACCGTCTTGGTAAGTGGTCTCGAACTCACCTGCGTACCAATGGTCAGCAACGTCACGGCGATCCTGTGCGGTGGTGGTGGGAAAAGAAATGGTTCGGATGAGCATTGGGGTCTGAACATGCTGTGTGTGAGAAATAAACAGAAAGAGCGAGAGGCCTGAGCTCTTTGATGGGAGCGCGGGCCTCTCAGTATGGTTGTCTTGAGCACTAACTTTATCGAGTGCCGTCCAAAAAGATTATCCTGACGCTACTCGTTGGACTCCCCGTTGGATTCCACTATGGGCGCTTCGTCACTGGCGTAATCCGCCGTTCCCGTGACGAACTTTGCTTCAGCGTTGACGTCACCAGTAGCCGGCCGATTATGCCAGGGATTGCTATTGCCGGTCTGGGTGAAGTCGTAGGGGAACTCGCGCGCGGTCATGTTCTTGAGATCAAGCAAGTTAATCTCAGAAGAATTTCCGGAAGAAAGCAGATAGCATTCACCGCCTTGGGGAGACGTGGCTTTCTCCGACCAGAACACGTCTTCAGCAATCAACTCGCCATCGATGGTGTATAGGTCGTAGTCAGGGTTGCCGCTGTCCACCAGCTTGAAGGTCTGCCCGTCCAGGCTCGTAAATCCTATGATGCCCGTTTCTTCGGGATTCTCCAGCTCGACGGACCACTCGCCGGCAATGTAATCGTACAGCCCGATTCGCTTGTCTACTCCCTTGCGCAGCACAATGCCGATGGTTCGATCATCCGAGTTCAGCTCAAACTCGGCGGAGTCGTATTCCAGGTCTGTGGCAAGCGAGCTAGAAGTGAACAGGACGTTGCCTTCGAAATCGCGCACCACCGTTTCATGGCCGTTCTGGTAGTCATCGTAAAGATAGTGAGACCCTTTTATCTCCACGTCACCAATTCCGTAATCTAGTCCCGTCTGCTGCGCGACGTCGTCGTCGGTGAGCAGCACGGCACCGGTGCTATCGATTATCCCGGAGCGCGTCCACCAGTGGGGCGAGGCGATGCCATACGAGGAAAGGCTGTAGAGCTCCGACGACTGGTACACGATCTGGAAATTCTCATCGATTAGGTAGTCGGCATGTTCCCGTACATCTCCCGACCTGTATTCGACCTCAAGAGCCAACGCGCCGTCCTTGAACTGAATGCGGAAATCACCGCCAGTGGAACCATCTGAGTAGCCGAGCCCCTTAATATATACAATTGTCATGTTCGGCTTTGCCAGCAGCTCGTTCAGGTTGCACAGCACGTTACCCTCGTGGTCGATGATCTGGACCACGGGCTCCAGGTCATCCCACTGCTCCCAGGATTCGTCGTAGCTGCCCTGGGTAGCCTTCACAGCCACCATGCCGTCCGCGTACGCGCCGGCATAGCTCCAGCCGTACTTGATGTCGTCGTCGAACACAGGCTCGTCGTTCTCGAAGTAGTTGAGCGAGTACACGTTCTCGTCACTGCTTACCACCGGGTAATTGCCCGCGTTCTCATCGATCTTCTCGACGACGGGTTCTTCCTCGACGGCTTCTACCTCTTCGGCGGGCGGTTCCGTATCGGCCTTCGGCGACGAACAAGCCGCCAAAGTCATCCCAAGCGCAACCACGACGCCAAACGCTCCGAGCTTTCGCACAAACGACAGTGAAGCTTGTTTTCTCATTCTTCTTTCTCCTGTTTTCTTACTTCGGTTGGTCATAGTAGGCATAGACCGGGTCGCCGCCTCTGTGGGCGAGCATGAAGTTTTCGGAGGAGATCGATTAGGGTGAACGCTCTCATCATCAGCGCGAGCTTCTTTTGCAGATTTTGGCCAAGCTACCGCTAGGGTCGGTCTGCTAGGGCAGACCCCCCCTTCTGGATATTCATTTCGAGACGAATGTCGCTGGAATTGCTTCGCATGTGGCCTCGCTATCGCAGAGTTTATTTATAATAGCACGGGTATTCGTAAAAACGCCCACGAACGGTAGCGTCAGGCAGCCTGAAGCCTCCTAGAGCGTAAGCAAAAAACGTCCCACCGTATAATGCAGGCAACGCGCGCGAGAGAAAGGTGCCGACATGTCCCAGGTCATGACAATTACGAACGGACACGTAACCGTTACGATTGACTCCATGGGCGCGCAGCTCATGAGTCTCGCGCTTGCCGGCAGCGAGTATCTCTGGCAGGGAGACCCGCGCTGGTGGGCGAAGCGTGCGCCGATTCTCTTCCCCATCGTGGGCTCGCTGCGGGGCGGCTGCGCCGTATCCACGCAGGGCGAGATTTCGCTCGGGCGCCATGGGTTCGCGCGCGATGTCGAACACGAGGTGGTGGCGCAGGACGAATCGAGTGTGACATTCGAGATTCGCGACACGCCCCAAACGCGCGAGAAGTTCCCGTACGCCTTCCGCCTGAACATGACGTACGCGCTCACCGGCGAAGCAAGCCTTACGCAGACGTTTCGCGTCGAGAACACGGGCGACGTGACGCTGCCGTTCTCTGTGGGCGGGCATCCAGCCTTCAACGTGCCGGCGCCGGGCACAGCGAACGAGCGCTTCGCAGATTACGAGATCGCCTTTACCGAGGCGTGGACGTGCGAGGCGCCGAAGATAGCCGAAGGCGGCCTACTTACCTACGATACGGCGGCGCTGGCGGTCGATCACTCCGACACGATGCCGCTCACCCACGAGCTCTTCGCTGACGACGCCGTGATGCTCACCGACGTCCCCGGCGGCACGCTCACGCTGCGTAGCCGCGTGTCCGGCCATGGCGTGCGCATCGACTTCGCGGATTTCAAGTACATCGGCATCTGGTCCGCGTTGGGCGACGCTCCCTTCGTGGCGCTCGAGCCGTGGACGGGTCACGCGACGCTTACGAGCGAGGACGACGTATTCGAGCACAAGCGCGACATCACGCTGCTCGAGCCCGGCGCGGTCGACGAGCGCTCGTTTACCGTGACACTGCTCTAGGGTGCGTGACGGCTCGGATGGTGCGGCTCGGTGAGGAGACGGGCGAGCTCTTTCAAACGCATATCGGCGGTTCGGCGGTGGTCGAAGGCGTCATGATGCGCGGTCGATGCGGCTGGGCGGTTTCGGTGCGCACCGCATCGGGCGCGCTGTACGTCGAAGAGCGCTCGCTTTCCGATGCCGACGCGCGTCCGCGCTGGCAGAAGCTGCCGCTCGTGCGCGGTTGCGTGTCGTTTGTCGAGTCGATGCGCATCTCGTACCAGGCGCTCGCGATTGCCGTTGATCACGCATATGACGGGGTGCCGCCGTCTGTGTCCTCGACCGTGCCGCCGCAGGAGGCGTCGCGTGACGAGGAGGACGCAGCGGGTGCGCCGCAGGCGACGGAGGGCACCTTGACGGCTGCGGAGGAGGCGGCGGGCGCAGCGCCCGAAGCGCCCGAAGCGCCGCACGAGAGCCGGGCGTCTGAAGATCCGGGCATGTACCTTTCCATTGCGGTGGGCGTGCTCCTGGGCATCGCGCTCTTCGTCGCGCTGCCCGTTGCGGCGACGAATCTCATCATGGGCGATCTTGAGGCGCACAACAGCCTGGCATGGAACCTCGTCGAGGCGGGCTTCCGGATCGCGGCGTTCGTCATCTATGTATGGGGCGTGGGACGCATGCCGGACATGGCGCGCGTCTTCGCCTATCACGGCGCCGAGCACCAGGCGATTCACTGCTACGAGCACGGGCTCGACCTCACGCCGGAGAACTGCGCGCGCTTCTCGCGGCTCCATGTGCGCTGCGGCACGGCGTTCATCGTCATGACGGTCATCATCGCGATCGTGGTGAACGCGGTGGCACCGGTGGGTGCGCTTGCGGACGCGCTCGGCGCGACGGGGCTCGTGCGCGGGCTCATCGTGTTCGCGTCGCGGCTCGTGCTGCTGCCGGTCGTCATGGGCATCTCGTATGAGATCACCGTGCGGTGGGCGGGTAGACATCCCGATAACCCGCTTGTGCGCGTGGTGCTGTGGCCGGGGCTCCAGATGCAGCGGCTCACGACGCGCGTGCCCGATCGCGGCATGCTCGAGTGCGCCATCACGTCGCTCGTGCGCGTCCGCGCCCAGGAGGTTCGCGCCGAGCGGGCGAAGCAAGAGGTGGCGCAGGGCGCGTGAAGTGTGTGAGCTGCTACGCCGCCTCGACAGCTAAGAAGTGCGAGCGCTGTTGCTGCCGTAGATGGCTGCACATGATTTTCGCATGGCCTGCCAAGGTTCAGCCGCCCTACGGCGTGGTGCTGCCTGTGGTCTCGGTCTCATCCGGCGCTACCTCCACGAATTCCGAGACCGGATGCCATTCGAGCATGGCGGAGGCGGCGTTGCGCAGCTCTTGGTATTCTTCGAGTGAAATATACGTTCGGTTGCCCTCGGTATCTTCGCTCCAGTAGCCGTAGCTGTCGTAGCCATATGCGGCAACGGAGGTTAGTTCCGAGCCAGCCACCTCGTAGACGTTCGCCCGGTACTCCCATGCGCTTAACGATCCACCGCTCTCGATGGTCAGGTTCTCGCGAACCTTCCAGTTCGAGCGAGTGGATACGGCTCCGTTCATGATGGAGATGGGCTCTGCGCCGTCGGTGTTGAAGAGGCCGAGCAGCTGATAGGAGCCATCATCCTGCACCGTTGCGATGGCGAGGTCGAGCGTGTCGTCATCGCCGAAGTCCACGTAGGAATACGATACCGTGCCGTTTTCTACCTGGTCGTAGGAGACCGACACATTCGAGTCTGTGTGCGTGATCATGATTGCACCGAGCGATACGAGGTCCTGGTACTCGGAATCGAGCGCATTCTGCCAATCCTGCGCCTGCGCATCGCGGTACGCAGCGAGGAGATTGTTGTAGACCGCCTGCTTCGCGGGGTCATCCTCGGTGGCGACGGGGGTGGCCGGCGTGCCACCGCCTCCATCTCCGGCGGGCGGCGTTGGCGCTGCAGGAGCGGTAGTTGCTGGGGCAGGCGGCTGGACGAGTTGGGTTCCCGTTGCTCCGTCTTGCTGGCCCCCGCCATCTTCCAAGGTTGTGCCGGTACCTTCTTCCGCGTTGTCGTCGTAGATTGTTGGGACCGTGAGCTCGCGAATGATCGGTTCGATGTAGTTTTCGATGATGTAGTAGGTGGCGATGGCCAGCGTGCTGATCGCAACAAGGAAGAGCACGAACATCACGATGATGAGCACCATAGGTAGGCGCTTCTTGCTCTCTTCCTGCGCCTCGGTGAAATGGGAGGATAGGTTTTCGTTGCGCAGGAAATGCTCGTCCTCGCTGATAAGGGGCAAAGGCGCCGTGTCGTCGGGGTTGACGCTTGCGGCCTCGGATACGGTGACGGCCTCGGATGAGGCTGCCGCCTTGGGCGTGCTCGCAGTTTTGGATGCGCCCGCTGCCCCGGATACGGCTGCAGAGCCGCCCGGCTCATCCTCTTCCGTAGCGGAGTGCATGCTGCTGTTCGTGCCATCGGCGGCCGCGCGGGCCCGCCCTGCAGGGGTGCCAAGCCGTGCGCCGCAGCGCGGGCAAAACGAGAGCGACGAGCTCACGGTGCTCTCGCACACAGGACAGCGCATGGTACCCCTTCCCAACCGAGCGGGGTCTCGGGCCTAAGCGCCGGGACCCCGGTGTTGGGATTATTCTACTCGGTATATCCTGGGGATGGGGTACCTTTTTATTTCCGCCGCTTTGTGCTTTCGCCGCCCAGCCTATTCAGAGCTGGGCGAGAAGTCTTCCAGCGGCATCCAGTCGAGGTCAAATGATGTCTGAGCTGCGTCGGCGGCGGTGTTGAAGGTGTCGGAATCCGTGGGGCTCGTTGAACCGTCGTCGTTGTAGGAATAGTAGCTGGTGCCAATACGGCTCAGATGCTGCGCGCTGACCGCGGTGCCGTTTTCCACCGTGTAGAGCTGGACCGAAGCGGAGTCTGCACCGTCGGAGCCGAGAGCGCGCAGGTAGCCGTCGCGGGTTACGTCCCAGGTGACTCGCATGAGCAGCGAGCCGTTCATGAGCGAGGTCGTGGCCGAGCCGTCGGTGGAGAAGGCTCCGATAAGCTTATATTCGTCGCCGCTGCCGATGAGCACGCCAATCACGAGGTCGAGTGTTCCATCGTTGCCCAAATCGGCGTAGGCGTACGAAACGGTGCCGCTTGTGAGCTCGTCGTATGTGACGCTTACGTTCATATCTTCCCGCAGGTCAACGATGACGCCGAGCGATGCGAGGTCGTTCAGCGTGGATGAGCTGGCATTCGCCCACCCCTGCGCCTGCGAATCTCGGTACGTGGTGAGCAGGTCGTCGTACACGGCGCGCTGTTCCGCTTCTGCAGCCTCCTGGGTCTCTGCCTCTGCCTCTTGCTGCGCGGCAAGATCGGCTTCGGCATCCTGCTGCGCCTGCTCCTCGAGCTGGGGAAGGATGATGTTCTGGTAGATGTACGTTGCGGCGAAAGCCGTCGCAGCGAGCGTGAGGGTGATGAGGATGACGATGAGGATCATGGGCAGACGGCGCTTGCTCCGCGTCTGCGCGCGCGAGACCTGTGCAGCAAATGTGTCGGCTTCGGACTCTTGGGCAGATGCCACGGGTGGCTCGGGGGCCTTCATGTTCGAAGTAGATGACGTGCTGGTGGTGAACGTCGTTCCGGTGCCGGTGGGCACAGCCGTGCTGTGTGTCGTTCCAGGGCCAGCGGACGGGACGGCACCGGAAGGAGCGTCTTGCTTCACCGGAGCGCCAAGCTGCGCTCCGCATTGCGGGCAGAAGCTCACGTTGTCACCGATATTCGATCCGCACTGTGGACAAAACATCGCGTCTCCTTATCTTGTGGATGGTATGGGTACTGGGTGGGATGGGCAGGCTCACGGCACGGCGCAGGCGCTTCTTGGCGGCGCTCCGCGCGGTCTCATTCGGCTTTCGGAGGCTTGTTGCGCGGCTGCTTGCGTGTGGTCGCTCCGCGCGAGGCGGCCTTCTTGTGGGACGGTGCGGCGCGTGGCGCAGTCTCATCGTCCTGATGAGTGGGGGCGCTTTCGGGTTCGGCTCGTTTGGGGAGACGCGCGCCGCACATCACGCAATAGAGTAGATAGTCATCGTTTTCGGTGCCGCAAATCCTGCATTTCATAATGAACTCCCGGTTTGAATCGAAACGCGTTGTATGATTAGACCGAACGGCGAGGAGGGGAGACGATGAGCGAGCTCGACCCGTTTCTGCAGATACGAACGACGCGCGGCCAGGTTCCCTGCCGTTCGGTGATACCCATCGCCGATGGGGTGGACGCCAGCGACAAAGGTACGGGCGAGTGGCAGGCGTTCCGCTTCGAACCTATGTCTGTTGACGAGGCACGCTCGGCCGTGCTGCCGGACGATTCCGATAACCGACCGGACCACATCACCTTGCTCGAGCTGGCGGAGTGCGTTCGCCATGAGATTGCCGAGCCGGAGCCGTCCGAGCAAGATGGCGCCGCGCAAGATACCGATGATTGCGCCGAAGTGATGGGGGAAGAGCCTGCCCTGCGAGATAAGGAGCAGGTTCACGCGGAAGACCTCTACGGTTTCGCGTGCAAGCACGGTCCCCTGTTCGGCGCGTCCAACGAGGAGCGCGTGACCGTTTGGGGCTCTGCCGCCATCTTGGCCGTCCTCGCCACGCGTCTGCAGCAGGTTGCCTCGAAGCTCGAGGGAACGATGAGCGTTGCCGCGCTGAACGGCGGCGCCTTTAGCAATATTGCGAAATACCGCCTTACGAACCCGGCGACGAGCGCGCAGTTCGACCTCATCGTGATCTCGCGCAAGGTCGATCCGGAATATGCTCAGCACCTGGAGGCTCCCTTTGTGCGGCGCGAAGTGCGCGAAGGGCGTATCAACTACGCCTTCCTCTCGGTGAAGGAGGAGGTCGACCTCGATTCGGGGGTCATGCTGTACCTGCATGTCGTCTCGTTCGACCATGAGATGAGCCTTCCCGATTACCTTGCGCTGAGCCGCGCCTTCGATTTCGATGCCGGGGTCGATGCCCAGGTGTTTCGCTATTTCGATCAGCCCTGTATCGAGGGCGGAGAGCTGCAAAGCGTCCGCGATGCCCATGCATACGGCCTTGCCCAGAACGCGGTGCACACGATGGAAGAGGTGCCCTTCGACGAGGCGGACTGCTCGCCTATCGCCTCGCTTGTTCGCCTGCTCGTGGCGGCGCATCTTCAGGAGGCACGCCTCGATGTGTTCTACGCCGACGAAAAGACCGGCCATCTGCGCTTTCCGAATTACCTCGCTTGGCTTTGGTACGAGTACTCCAGCAGTATCGAGAAGGTGCGCATAGGGTATTGCGGTAACTGCGGCAAGCCGTTCTCGCTCGTGTCCCACCGCGGCCCCGAGCGCCTGTTCTGCAGTGAACAGTGCAAGAACGTTGCGAAAAACCGTCTCAAGAGCATGCGCACGAAACGGGCGCGCGACCTGTTCCAAGGGGACGGTGAGTTCAATGGCGGGCTGTCCGTCGCAGAGATCGCCCGGGAGCTCCAGCGGGAGAACCAGTCGTTCGATGATGCACTCAAAGAGGTGCGCGGAATCTTGAACAAGTGGCCCAAGCTCAAGAGCAAACTTCACGATGTCATCCGCGAGGAGGGATGGGGCGCCGAGCTCTTCGTCCGCTGTATGCGCGACGGCCTCGACTGGAAGCGGATCCTCCACAAGCCTCTGCAGGAAGAGCTCCTGCACAACAAAGACGAGATTGTCCAGCGCCTGCGGGATCAGCTGCTCTAGTGAGGCTGCTCCCCATCCGGCTTCTTCTCTGTCGCGAACCGCGTGCATCGTTAGCGCACCGAGACCGACTGCGAGAAGTGCTGGAAGAGGGCATCGCTTGCGTTCGTGAGGCCAACGCCGGGGTTGTTATCCCATGCCGCGAGCGCATCGTCGTACGTGGAAGCCCCGAGGGTTTGGAGGTCGACGAGCTCGTTCGCCTCATCCTGCGTGTAGAAGTCGCTGGGGTCCGTGCTGTTCGAATCGAGCGCATACGGTATGAGATAGCAGTAGTTGGGCACGCTGGCAATAACGGTGCGCCCGTCACCCAGGTCGCATACCTCAACCGTGGCCTTGCTGATGTCTCCAGCACTCGTCCGCCCGCCATCGATGACCTCGAGCGTGCAGAGTTCGTGATCCGGCTGGTCGTTCGGGGCAATCATGACGGTATCGCCGTCGATCGTCACGTTCACGCGGCCGATCCACTGCTCGGGGATGGAGAAGCGGTAGGATGCCGCTTCAAACGACCCGCTTTCGAGTTGCTCGACGGCTTCGTCGCGCCGCGCGATGGCGGCATCACGCAGTTCGTCGGCGTTCTTACAGCCGCCCTGCACCGCCATGTCGTATGCGGCCTCGATCTGCTCGTCGGTGACGTCTACAGCGTCGATGGGCTCGAGTATGAGCACGTTCTGCGTTTCGAACGTGCCGTCCTCGTGCACGGCTCCGCCCAGGCCGCTCGCTGTGGGCGCCGCCACATCGTAGATGGTTCCATCGGCTGCGATGGGGGAGGCGGGGACCTCGAACACGTAGTCGCCCTGCATGAGTTCGACGTCCGTGCTGTTCTGGTCGGTGAAGAAGAGCTCGTCGACCTCGTTACCCTCGAAATCCGTGCCCGTCACGTGCAGGGGAATCATCGTTCCCGTGGCGGTATCGAGACCCTCGCATTGGATGGTGAGCTGGATGGGGTACTTCTGGTGGGCTGCTTCATAGGCCGCCTGCTCCTCCGCGGCGATGCGGGCCTCCTCTGCGATGCGCGCCTGCTCGCCCTGCCACCAGATCACGCCGCCAACGCCTCCGCCGCAAACGAGCGCGGCCGCGATGGCTCCCGCGATGATGGCGGTGCGATGGCTCTTGCGCTTCGGCTTCTCGGGGGTGGGGGCGGAGGTTGCAGGCGCGTTGGCCGCGGTGCTCCCAGCGGGCTCGGATTCCGCGGGCTTTGCTTCTTTGGTCTCGGGGCCGGAGTCTGTGGCAGGCAGCACAGCGGTCTCGGCGACGGG
>CAJLVH010000048.1 GCA_905210055.1 uncultured Enorma sp.
GTGCGGCGGGCGCGCGTCGTCTTGCTCGGCTTCGCCTCCGGCGCGGACGCGGTAGCGCCCGCGCTCTCGGGGCTCTCGGTATTCGTGGTGTTCGTCGTTTCGTCAGCCACTATGCCTGCTCAACCTTCTTCCAGTCTTCCATGAACAATGCCAGGCCGCGCTCGGTCAGCGGATGCTGCACGGCCTTCTTCAACGTATTGAACGGGACGGTCGCGATGTCGCAGCCGGCGAGCGCCGCCTCCGTCACATGATGCGCGGTGCGGATGGACGCGCCGATAATCTCGACCTCGTGCCCGAAGTCGTACCCGTGGATGGCGTCGCACACCTGCACAAGCTGGGCCACCCCGTCCTCGGCGATGTCGTCGAAGCGTCCCACAAAGGGAGACACGTAGCGTGCGCCCGCACGCGCAGCGAGCAGTGCCTGGGGCACGGTGAAGACGAGCGTCATGTTCACCGCGATGCCCTCTTGCGCGAGCGCATGCGTGGCAGCGAGCCCTTCGGGAGAAACGGGCAGCTTGATGACCACGTTGTCCGCGATGGCCGCGAGCCGGCGCGCGTCTTCGATCATGCCCTCCGCCGTCTCCGCGCAGGATTCCGCCGAGACCGGCAGCCCCGGGCACAACTCGCAGATCTTGGCGATATGCCCTTCGAAGTCTGCCAGCTTGCCGCCCGTCTTCGCGAAGAGCGTTGGGTTCGTGGTGACGCCTGCAATGACGCCCCAGCTCACCGCCTCGCGAATCTCGTCCAGATCCGCCGTGTCGAGAAAGAACTTCATGGTGGTATGCCTCCTCGTCCATGTTACGGCTTGCCAACTGCATGCTCCCCAAAGGAACAGCTTACGACCTTGATCATGTGATGCAACGGGCGCGAACGCGGGCACCTGCGAGCTATGTTGTTTATCGGAGATTGAATGCGAACGCATCGCGCGATTGCAGTGTAGCACAAGACGTGCGATTTGGTGCGCGGGGAGGTGCATGCGGCGGTGAGAATCCAAGCGTGCCGGGCGAGAATCTCGGTTCCAACCTCAGGCTCTCGCGAAGTACACCAAGCTGAAATGGGCAAACCGAGGTTTATCTGCGTTCTAACGCGCTTGGCACAGATCCGTGAAAGTCGCTTTTGCGCGGCCCATGAGGTATTAGGTAGAAACTATTTGGTAGAGGGCTTTCTTCGAATCTCGTCGTGTAACACTCCTCTGGCCATCTTTAAACGCATGCCCAACCCCCCAGAAGCCATCCCACCGTTCCCGGACTTCCCCACCATCTCCATAACAGACCGAGCCGCGCGCAGCATAATGGAAGCACCCCATGCGAAGGAGCCATCATGTCAGCACACGACCGCCTCGAGCAATCTATGAAGTACCTCTCGCTGCTCTCGCAGCAGTTCCCCACCCAGCAGGCGGCCTTCACCGAGATCATCAACCTGCAGGCCATCTTGAACCTGCCCAAGGGCACCGAGCACTTCATGAGCGACCTCCACGGCGAGTACGAGGCGTTCATGCACATCTTGAACAACTGCTCCGGCGTGGTGCGCGAGCATGTGGACGAGACGTTCGGTGACGAGCTCACCGAGACCGAGAAGGCCGACCTCTGCACGCTCATCTACTACCCGCACGAGAAGCTCGCCCTCGTGCGCGCGGCGCACCAGGACTCCCCCACCTGGACGAAGCAAACGCTCAACCGGCTTATCGCCGTCACCCGCCGCCTCTCGAGCCGCTACACGCGCTCGAAGGTGCGCAAGGCCATCCCCCACGACTTCGCCTATATCATCGACGAGCTGCTGCACACGCACCCCGACGAGAACAACTACCGCGTGCGCTATCACGAGCGCATCCTCGACTCGATCCTGGAGACGGGCTCCACGGAGGATTTCATCGCAGCGCTCGCCGAGCTCATCAAGGTGCTCGCCGTGGACCACATCCACTTGGTAGGCGACATCTATGACCGCGGCGGCGGGGCAGCGAAAATCGTGGATCGGCTCATCGCCTGCAAGCACCAGCGCACGGATATCCAGTGGGGCAATCACGACCTCCTGTGGATGGGCGCAGCAGCCGGCGAGGAGGCGTGCGTAGTCTCCGTGCTGCGCAACAACCTGCGCTACGGTAACTACGAGATCCTGGAGAACGATTACGGCATCTCGTTGCGCGGGCTCGTTGCGTTCGCCGACCGCACGTACCGAGCGGGCGAGCGCATCACGCCGCTCATCAAGGCAATCAACGTGCTGCTCTTCAAACTCGAGGGGCAGATCATCCAACGGCACCCTGAGTTCGACATGGAAGAACGGCTGCTTCTGGGCCGCATCGACAAAGAGGCGGGCACGGTCGTGATCGACGGCGAGCCCTGGCCGCTCGTGACGCGCGACTTCCCCACACTCGACCCGGAGCATCCTTATGAGCTCACGCCCGAGGAGCGCAGGATCGTCGACAAGCTCGTGGCCGAGTTCACGAGTTCCGACCATCTACGCCAGCATGTGGAATTCCTGTTCCGCAACGGCTCGATGTACCTCGTGCGCAACGGGAACCTGCTGTTCCATGGATGCGTGCCGCTGAACGAGGATGGGACGTTCGCGAGCATGAACTGCGAGGGCACCTGGCGAAGCGGCCGCGATTATCTGGACTTCTGCGACGAAATTGCGCGCCGAGCCTGGCGCGACCGCGACCGCAGCGCGCTCGATTGGCTCTGGTACCTGTGGATCGGGTTCCGCTCACCGGCGTCGGGCCGTTACGTGAAGACGTTCGAGCGCTCCTATATTGAGGACAAGTCCACGTGGGAGGAGCCCATGGACCCGTACTTCACGCTCACGCACGAGCCGAGCGCCTGCGACACGGTGATGCGCGAGTTCGGCGTGGCGCCGGAAAGCGGGCACATCATCAACGGGCACACGCCGGTGAAGACCGGAAGCGGTGAAAAGCCCATCCGCGCCGACGGCAAGCTGCTCGTGATCGACGGCGGGTTCTGCGCGGCGTATCATCCCAAGACCGGAATCGCAGGTTACACGCTCATCTCGAGCTCGCGCGGCATGCGCTTGAAGGCGCACGAGGCGTTCAAGAGCGTCGAGGCGGCGCTTGTACACAACGCCGACATTCAAAGCGAGACGACGCGCTTCGCCTCCGCAAACCGCCGTATCATGGTGAGCGACACAGACACCGGCGCAGAGATCCGCGAGCAGATTGGCGACCTGCGACTCTTGCTCGACGCCTACCGCACCGGCGCCCTCCCCGAGCACGCCTGATGAACGTGGGACTTTAGCACCAGGTCTCAAAGTCCCACTTGCGCGCTCGGTGGTAGACTGTCACCTTGCAGATTTCGACCAATGGATTTCGACCAACGAAAGCTATGGTATGCGCAACCTTATCGAGCAGATCTTGAAATTCGGCGTCGTGGGCGTCATCGCCACGGTCATCGACTTCGGCGTGATGATCTTCCTTACCGAAGTCTTCGGTGTGAACCCCGTCGCCTCCGCCACGGTCTCGTTCATCGTGTCGCTCATCTTCAACTACGTGGCGAGCATGCGATACGTGTTCCGCCATCGCGAGGGCATGAGCCGGCAGCGTGAGTTCGCGATCTTCGTGGTGCTCTCGGTGATCGGCCTGGGCATCAACGACCTCCTCATGTGGCTGGGCACGTCGCATGCCGCGCTCGACTACCGCCTGGTGAAGGTGTTCGCCACCGCCATCGTCATGATATGGAACTTCGTGACGCGCAAGATCTTCCTCGAAGAGAAGGGCGCGTAGGCAGGCAGGCCGCTATGGCAGCGCTGTGACCAGAGTTGTCGCCGCGAGCGCCACGGCTCATGTATTTGCATGCCAAACGTGCAGATTTGACGCATCTTTTCTGCGCACTTGATAGAAACGCGCGTCCGAGCTTACAAAACCATGACGGTACGGCTATAGTCGGTACCGGCATGCGGGTCGCGCAATCCCTGCAGCTCTCTGCCGGAAAACGCCAAGCGGCCCGTCATCTCAACGATTTGGAGTGGTTACGTGCGCAACGCGCTCACAAAACCTGTGATTCAGCAGTTCTACAAGTTCGCCGTGGTGGGGATTCTCTCCTTCGCGGTGGACTGGGCGCTGCTCATCGCGCTCACGGAGCTCTTCCACGTCGACTACCTCGTGAGCACCTCGGTCTCGTTCATCGTGTCCGTGGCGCTCAATTACGCGCTCAGCCTGAAGTTCGTCTTCCCGCATCGCGACGACATGAGCCGCAAGCGCGAGTTCACCATCTTCGCAATCCTCTCCGCGATCGGCCTCGGCCTCACGGATGTCCTCATGTTCGTGGGTGTGACCGTGCTGAATATCGCCTACCAGCTCACAAAGGTGCTCGCGACCTTCTGCGTGACCTGGTACAACTTCTTCACCCGCAAGAAGTTCCTCTCCGCCGCGGAATAACGAGCAACGCATAGCACACGGTACAGCGCCGGCGCACCGCACATCGTTGCACGCCGGCGCTCTCTTTATTCCGATACCGAATATACCCAGCGCACGACGTCGCCGTCTGAAAGCTCATAATTGCTCGCAGCGGTAGCGGGTTGCGTGCCGTTCACGGTATAGAGCCAGCCGCTCGTAGCGCCGTGCTCTTTCTCGGCAAGGCCGCCGATAGCGCTCACGTACACCCCGAAGCCCGAATTCCCCGCGTTCACCGACACGCCGAGTGCGCAGAGCGCATCGTAAGCGGTGGCACCCGGCTCGAACGTGTATGTGCCGCTTGCCGATACCGGGCTCCCCACGGAAGAGGAGTCGATACTCACCGAGACGGTGACGGTCTGCGGCTGCTGTCCCGCGCCATCTCCATCGCCCGGGCTCGATGCACTCGAACCGCCCTGCGCTGCCCCTGGCTTAGCCGCGCCGGAAGAATTCCCCTCAGCACCTCCATCCTGCGCCGAGGCGGTATCGCCCGCTGCGCTCGATGTCGATGTATCCGCGCCGCCCGTCGCCTGGGATGCAGGGGCATCAGCGTCGGAGGAGGCGTCCTCCGCCGATGAAGCAGCGTCCGCATCGTCATCGATGCCCGCCGGCTCACCGGAGCCCGCCGCGGTCTCCGCCGTCGTCTGAAAGAGCCACGCTACCGACCAGCCACCATCGGAAGATGGATGCACGAAGCCCAAACACACCACGATGAGCGCCAGGCACGCAACGGCAGCGAGAGCGGCCACAAACGGTTTGCGTGAACGTGTGCTCGGGGCGGCGCCGCTATCGAGCGAGATATACGAATCGGAAGGCTGCTGTTGACGGGCACCCCGAGGCTGCGGATGCGCCGTCCCATCGGCGCGCGGCACCGGCTGCGTCTCGCTCCGACGCTCCGCTACCTGATCTTCACGCCTGCCGGCTTCTCCATACTTCTCGTCCATCATGCCTCCCCGCGAGCTTTGCCCAGCGCCATATACAGCCCGACGATGACGAGCCCGGCCACGCCAGCGGCGATGCCGCCGACCGCCCAGAGATTCATCGGCGAAGCCGCCGTCACCGCGTTGCGTGCGTCTGCGCCGGCACGGGCAGAAACCTGCCCGTCAGCAGCATCCTCGGCGACGGCAGCGCTGGCCGCGGCATGCTCGGCAACCGCCGACGCACCCGACCCTAGCGGACGAGAGCCTGGCGCGACCGTTTTGCCGCCGGTGCTGCCTGTACTACCATCGATGCCGAGCTCGCCATCGGCTCCGCCAGAGCCCTCCTGTCCGGGGTCTCCGGAAGCACCCGTACCCGCACGCAGCGCGAACAGATGCCCTGAATCGTTGATGTAGTACAGGTTGCCCTCGGCATCGCAGATGACCGGGGAATCACAGAAGCCCTCATAGCCCTTCGCAGCCCAGATGAGGGTTGCCGCCGTATCGCCGAGCTTGTAGCGGTAGACGCCTCCGCCCGCGGTGTAGTTCACGTAATCGGTCGTTTCGGCATAGTTCACGGTGAAGTAGACATACGTGCCGTCGTCCTGCTTCGACACGAGTGGAGCGCCCTTGATCCCGCCCGCAGGCAGCGACGCGCCGTCCGCCGCGGTGACGAGTCGCGCCGCGTGCGTCACGAGGTCGATGATCGCCAATGCCGAGACCCCGTTCGACGTCCCGCCGATATAGACGGTTTCACCGTCGACCGTGGGGCTGCACACGCTCCCGTCGAGCCCGACGTCGATGGATTCCGCGTCGGCAAGCACACCGTCCTGGCCGAGCGAAAACAGATGCAACACGCCATCATTCGTGAACACGTACACGCGAGATCCGTCCGACGAGGCGAAGCACTCGGAATTGACGATACCGCCGACCTCGGCAGTCGAGCATACGTCGCCGCTCTGCTTATCCAGCACCTCGAGCGTGCCCGCGCTCGTGCACACGATGACGAAGTCCTCGGTTACGGCGGCGCCGCTCCAGTAATAACCCTCGGTCGCGTTCGTATGTCGCCATGCGATGGCACCGGTTTCGATGTTGATGCGCGTCACGGTGCCGTGTTCGTAGGTCGTCGTCCAGGTATCGTAATCGGTAAGGACATCGACAGTGCCCACGACGAGATAATCGCCGTCGACCGCCACCGTGCACGAGGACTGTGTGAGGTCGTCGACGGGCTCCGTCACCCAAACGCAGGCAAGGTCTTTCGCGCTGAACGCTTGGACGCGCCCGTTGCCGAGCGGGATGACGATGAGGCCGTGCGCATACACCGGCCGGCACGTATAGCTGATTCCACTCGCCATGCGCGTCGTCTTGACCTCGGCGCCGGTCGCCTTGTCGAGCATCACGAGCGTGCTATCGACGGCCAGGTAGATGTAGTCGCCGGCGATGACGGGCTCGCTTGCGTTGGGATACGCGTTGGATGAGTACTTGTGATAGTCCACCGTCCAGCTCGCCTCGGCACCCTCCGTGGGCGTAGGGGATGTCACAGAGGAGGAGAGCCCGCCTGTTGTCGAAGAACCCGGCCAGGGACTCTCCCAATCGGGACGCTCGGCATCCGGATCCACCGCGACGTCACCGTCTTCAGAAGGAACCTCGTCACCCCAAACGGAGTAATACCACACCACGGTGTCGCCCGGCGCGAGCTCGATGCTGCCCGCGCCCACAGAAGCGGACTCACCGTTGTAGAAGAGTTGCCAGTAGGCATGCGTCGGCGCGTCGTATCCGAGCGTATGATTCGGATCGTTCGGCGAGGTGATGGTGTTGAGATGCCAACCGTATTCGCTATCCGCGTCGTAATCCGCCGTGATCCCCGCGTATGCAAACGCTTTTTCCGAAAGATCCGCCGCCGTGGAACCTGCGGGCACCTCGATCGCCGTCGCCGTGAGCCACGTCTCCTCCGCCCCCGTCGCGTCGACACCGATGATGGAGATGGTTGCCGTCACGACCTCATCATCGCGCGCGATTTGGTCGGGTGAAGCGATGGGCGTAGCATCCGTCGTCGTCAGTTGTTCTGAGTCATGCGATGCCGTACCGCTTTCTGCCTGTGCAGTCGAGCTGCCCTGGAAATCCGAGCTCCCCGTTTCGTCCGCGGAGGCGGAAGGCTGCCCGCCTCTTTGTTCTTCATTCGAAGGCAAACCGTCCTGGGACGATGGAGCTGCGGCACCAAGCACATCGTTGGCCGATTCCCGCGACCCTGTCCCGCCTTCGCCGCGCGCATTTCCTTGCATACGAGAAGCGTCGACAGCCTCGCCCGACGAAGGCGCGATGCTCTCCACGCCCTCCGCCCAGAGCTCGCCCGGCACCATGCCGAACACGAGAAGCGCGGAGAGCATGACAGCGAGCGCTCGGCGCGCCGTTTGGGGCGCTGCCCTCCGTATGCGATGCACCATAGTAATAAAGTGTGTTCTTGGTTCCTGATGAACGCCGTCTTGTTGGGCGATCACGCGCCCCCTGCACACAGCCTGTTTCCGATTACCCGAGGCCGATGCACATCCAGTCATGCCGGATCCTTCCTCCCAGGGCCTGGCGCGCACGAGGCGGCGCGCGACCGATGTGAGGCGATCCGGCTTATCGCTGCTGTGCCGGCGCGTCGCCGCCCGATCTACGGCGCGCTTCCCGCGGCACGCGAATCACGGTTACTGGTATAGCCGGGGATTCTCACCCCGTTCCCCTGGGCGGCGTGCCACCCGTGCGTCTCCGCACCAACATCGAGGCCAATGATTGCGTGACGCCTATGCTAGCACAGCCGAGAGCCCGCACGGGGACAAAGCTTGGCATCCGATTGCCAAGCGGGCGCGCTGCGATGTCTCCCCTCTTGCTCGCGCTATCACTGCATCGACGATTTTCGACAGAATGATCCTGCGAAGCACCGATTCTGTCGAAAAACGTCGACACAGCAGAGGCGTGCGGACAACGGGACGTCCGCAAGCGCAGGAGCGAGCAACGCGGAGGGAACTGCTCCGGCCACCCCGCGCGCTTCCTCGGCAAACCCTCAAGCCTTAACCTTAAAGGTGAACTTGAAACTCCATCGTTTCTCAACGACTCACCGAAGCCGCAGGTCGCACCCCATCCTAAACCTTCAACTTGAGCCTTAAACTTTAAACAGGGGGTTATTAATTAAGAATCGCATACTATAATCAATCTCGCGTTTCAGGCAACCAGATTGTCGAGGACATCTATGCGTGACACACATCGCTCCATCGTCAGCGTGATCGCACGTCAGCCGGCCCGTACCATCACGTGCGCCGCGCTCGCCGTCGCGTTCGCCGTGACTCCCGTGCTCTCCCCCATCTCCGCTTACGCGGTTTCCGCGGAGACACAGGCAGAGCTCGATTCCGCGACTGCCCAGGTCGAGGAATCCGCCGCCGCCTACGATGAGGCTGTTGCCAAGCTCGAGGACCTGCAGGCCGAGATCGACGAGAACACTGCCGAGATCGAGCGCCTGGAGCAGGAGATTCCCGAGCAGCAGGCTGCTGCCAGCGCCGCGATGCGCGACATGTACAAGTACCGCCAGGGTTCCAACCCGCTCGTGAGCGTCATGGTCGGCTCTGAGAGCATGAGCGACTTCATCACCACGTGCGCGTACATGGACCAGATCCAGAGCTCGAATACCGAGGCCATCGAGGAGCTCAACGAGATGCAGGCCGAACTCGAGCAGCGCAAGGCCGAGCTTGACGCTCAAAAGCAGCAGCTCGAAGAGGAGAAGCAGGCCGCTGAGGACGCACTCGCCGAAGCCCAAGCACTCCGCGCGCAGGCTCAGGCACAGGCTGAAGCCGAGGCCGCAGCCGAGCTTGCCGCCCTCGCCAACGACACCTCCGCCGGCGAGGGTTCCGGTGTGAGCGGCGATAACCCCTACAGCTCCGCAGACCAGAGCGGCCAGACCGCCGACACCGTGGTGAGCGACAGCGTGAACTGGAACATGCCGCGTGACGAGTTCATCAACGAGTGGGCCGGTCGCATCGACGCCTATCTCGCAGGCTCCCCACTTGCCGGCTACGGCCGCGCATTCGCCGAGGCTGCTTGGAATTACGGCGTGGACCCGCGCTGGTCTCCAGCAATTGCGTGCATCGAGAGCTCGAAGGGCCGCTATTGCGCGAACACCTGCAACGCCTGGGGTTGGACTGCCGTAGGCGGTGGCTTCCGCGCATTCGGTAGCTGGAACGAGGGCATCGACTCCCACGTTAGCTACCTACGTAGCATGTATGGCACCACGCTTACGCCCGCTGCCGCCCAGAGGTATTGCCCGCCAACGTGGCAGGATTGGTACAACAAGGTCGGCGGAGAAATGAACCGCATGTAGGCCTCACTACATTCCCTCAGGTAGACGGTTTGCATAACATCAAAATGTCCCGTCTGGCCCAATCGATTCTTATTGGTCGCTCGGAGAATGCCCGGGCGACCTCGTTTTTTTAGCCCCTCGGTCATCTTACGTAGCGCCATCCCGTTGACCCCTCGTTCCCGAGCTCAAGGAACTCCTTGCCCCAAGGGAATCCTTTGCCCCAAAGCTCGGAGCGCTTTCCTACCCTAACGCGCACTTTGCTCTATCGAGTTCGAGGTACGGTTCGATGAGCCTATCGAGCCCGGGAATCTCCGATAGGATGCCGGTGATGCCCTCAACACTCGAGACAAGCTGCTCCGCGCTTTCCCTTCCCGACACCCTTGCTATGGCCATGAGCATGTCGACGAACCTCTTGTCACCACGCGCGCCTGCCCTCGCGCAGTACAGACGCTCACCGTGAGCGCAGGTATTCCGAAATGGCACGAGGGTACGGTAGACGTCCCTGAGCTGCCGGTTCGTAATGCTTCCGACAATAGTTTTCGCGCAGGAGAAACCTCTTTGCATCTTCAGGGTCGCCGAACCCCATGTTCCTCGATTTAAGGATCTCAATCTGCTGGTCTATTGTCCTGAACGGCTTGTCTTCGCGGGTCTCCATCAAAGCCTCCAAAAAGGGAAAAGGCCGCCACCTTCCGACAGCGACCCTTCCCAGCCTCCGCCTCACTTAGAGTCCACGGAGCCGTATCACAGCCCTCACTCTACCCAAAAACCCATCGGCACTTAAGAAGCACCGTGGCTTTCACCAACCTTGCATCAGAAAGCCAGGCATGTTCATACTTTTCAGCCGCGCGGAAGACTGCAGCCCCTTACAGGTCGTACTCCTCGATGACCTCGCCGGTCTTGAGGTCGATCGCCTCGGCCTGCATGCCGCTGCTCGAGATGTCCTGGCCGTTCTCAAGCAGCATGAGCCGGCCGTTCGACACGTAGGCCGTCGCGTTGTAGTAGTCAAGTCCCGTCGCAAGCGTCTCGGCCTCTCCCCCACCAAGCGGCACGAACTTCAAGTCCCATGTCGTGATGTCGTAGGAGTTCTCGTTCAGCTGGGCGCTCTCGAGGTAGACCGCGCTATCGGACACCGCGAGCAAGCCGATCCACTCACCATAAGCGCTCGTGTAGATCGTCTCGTCCGTGCCGGTCTCCGGGTCAACGAGTACGATGCTCTGCGTGCTCGCGAGGCTGTCGTAGCACCAGCACACGAGCTTGCCATCCGAGAGGGCGAACTCCGAGACCGTCGCGCCCTCGGTGCTGTAGATGCGCTCCGCCTCGCTGCCGTCGAGATTCGAGGCATAGACCGAGGAGTAATTCTTGCCACCCGAATTGTACGTGGTCTTCACGTAGTACAGCTTCTCGGGCGTGACGATGATGTTGCCGTAGTAGTCGTCGAGCGTGCACTCGGTGCGGGGATCTTCCTCGCCCATCGCGTCTATGCTCACCACGCGCATCGTGGTGAGGTCGGCCGCATACGACCCCTCCTGCAGCACCACGTAGACCCGTCCGCCAAACGCGTAGAGCCCGTTCACCGACGTGTAGGAATCGTCATCGTTGCCGTTGCCCAGGTCGAGCAGCTTGTGGTCGCCCTCGCCCTCTGCGGTCACGCAGCGCAGCTCCACGGTCGAGGTGCCCTGATCGTAGTTGATGCGCTGCGTGGTATAGAAGACGATGCCGTCGTCCGCCGCGACGTGCGTCACGTAGAACGCGGGGGCATCGTAGGACAGCTCGGTGTTGTCTGGCACGACGAGCACGTCCTCGACGTCTGTGGAACCGGCCTTCACGCGCACGATGGCCTGGCGCGGATAGCTGTAGAAGTAGTCGTAGCCGTCGGAGGGCGACGCGAGCCCA
>CAJLVH010000049.1 GCA_905210055.1 uncultured Enorma sp.
GGGCATGACCCCGTCCGAGACGGCCGAGCTCATGGAGAACATCGTGAAGATCCGCGACCAGTTCCAGATCGCGATCATGCTCATCGAGCACGACATGAACCTCGTCATGAACATCTGCGAGGGCATCTGCGTGCTGAATTTCGGCAAGATCATCGCCAAGGGCACGCCTGAAGAGATCCAGCAGAACGAGGCGGTCATCGAGGCATACCTCGGTACGCAGGCGAAGAAGGAGGTGGAGGCGTAAATGCTCAGCGTCTACAACATCAACGTGTGGTACGGGGCGATCCACGCCATCAAGAACATCTCCTTCGAGGTGAACGACGGCGAGATCGTGGCGCTTATCGGCGCGAACGGCGCTGGCAAGTCCACGACCTTGAAGACCCTTTCCGGCCTGCTGCGCTCGCGCACGGGCTCCATCAAGTTCACGGGCGAGGACATCATGCACATGCCGGCCGAGAAGATCGTGCGCAACGGCCTTGTGCACGTGCCGGAAGGCCGCCGCATCTTCCAGGAGATGACGGTCGAGGAGAACCTCGACATGGGTGCCTACACGCAGCCGCGCGAGTCGATCGCCGAGAACCTCGAGCGCGTCTACGAACGTTTCCCGCGCCTGGCAGAGCGCCGTCGCCAGGTTGCCGGCACGCTTTCCGGCGGCGAGCAGCAGATGCTCGCCATGGGGCGCGGCCTTATGGCGAACCCGAAGCTCCTCATGCTCGACGAGCCCTCCATGGGCTTGGCGCCGATTTTGGTGGAGCAGATCTTCGAGATTATCCAGGCGCTGCACGAGGCGGGCACCACGATCTTGCTTGTGGAGCAGAACGCGCAGATGGCGCTGTCCATCGCTACGCGTGCCTACGTGCTCGAGACCGGCAAGGTCACGCTTTCCGGCACCGGCGAGGAGCTGCTCCATAACGACGACGTCCGCAAAGCCTACCTCGGCGGCTAATGGGTTGATTGGGGACGGGTTCGTTTCAACCCATAATGGGTTGGTTGGGGACGTGTTCCTTTCAACCTATTTTGGACGACGGATCTGCTTGAGTCATGTTGCGGCCGCAGCGCAAAGGTGCGCTGCGGTCGCTTCCTGTTAGAGGCGCATGGCGGCTGCGCTAGACATTCATGATGCCGCGGTTATCGGTGAGGATGGCGCGAGACGGATCGCTCGGCAGGTAGCTCACGCGCACCGTCGAGCCTACGCTGCAGCCGAGCACGTACGTCTTGCGCTGGCCGATGGGAATAGGCCCGAGCTTGATGAGGGTGCTGTTCAGCTTGAGCGACTCGCGGAGCGTGTATTCCACGCCGTCGACGCAGTAGCGCACGTATGCGTAGCTCGCACGATCGCTACCGCCGGGACGGATGCGCTCCATGACGCCCATGGTCTCGCCGGTGTAGGAGCGCTCCTTGCGCGTGCGGCTCCACTTTATGCAGAGGACGATGGCTGCTGCAAGTCCGCCGCCCATCAGGGCGATTACTGCAAATATGATGACGATCACCATTCCGTCGCTCATGAGGCTCCCCGAAGACGTTGAACACGGTCGCTTCATTCTAGCAGCGTCCAGCGGTGCGGCGCAGCGCGTGGGCGTACGGTATTCGCGAACCCGTGCCGCTCTGTTGATTTTGCGGGAGCGATGAGCGGGGTTTGCGCGAATCATCCTTCCGCCTATACTTTCCTGCGGCGTACCTGCTCCATCGCAGATGGTTCGGCATCCCGTTCGAACATGTCCTGCGACACGCCGTTCGTACAGCTCTCGCGACGCGCTTTGGTTTTAGAGCGCGAAGACAAGGATATAGAGAATGCAGACAATCGAGAAGACCGACGGCGCCGTCGAGACCATGGACGGCGAGGCTACCTTGCGTTTTGAGGATCTGGGACTTTCTGATGAGGTGCTCGCTGCGGCGCGCGATATGGGCTACGAGACGCCCACGCCGGTGCAGGTGGCGACGATTCCCGAAGTGCTCGCAGGTCGCGACGTGCTCGCCGCCGCGCAGACGGGAACGGGCAAGACCGCGGCGTTCCTGCTGCCGGTTATGAGCACGCTCGCACATGTGGTTCCGCTCGGCAGCGCGCGTGAACGCCGCCGTGCGCGCGGACGCGGCCCTGCCATGCTCATCGTGACGCCCACGCGAGAACTTGCCCAGCAGATCGAGGATGTATGCAAGCACGTCGCGGCACGTACCCGGCATATCGCCGTGACCGTCGTGGGCGGGGTGGGCTACAACCCGCAGCGCAGCGCCCTCAAAGCGGGTTGCGACATCCTCGTGGCGACGCCGGGACGCTTGGTGGATCTTATCGGCGAGGGGACGGCGAAGCTCAGCGAGGTAGGCGTGCTCGTGCTCGATGAAGCGGATCGCATGCTCGATATGGGTTTCTTGCCCGACGTGCGCAAGATCGTGGCGCAGACCCCTGCCGACCGTCAGACGCTCCTCTTCTCCGCGACGCTCGACGAGAAAGCCGTGGGCGCCATCACCGACCTCGTGCACGATCCGGCGCGCGTGGAGATCGCGCCTCCCGCGAGCACGGCCGACACGGTCGACCAGTATGTGGTGCCTGTGTCTTCCGAGGTGAAGAACGGCATGCTCATTCAGGTGCTCAAACGCGAGGGTGCGCAGCACGTGATCGTGTTCACTCGCACGAAGCACCGGGCAGACGCGTGTTGCCGCCGGCTTGCGCGTGCGGGTATCAAGGCGGCTCCGATCCATGGCAATCGCAGCCAGGCGCAACGCGAGCGCGCACTCGCGGATTTCCGCGCCGGCAAGGTTGACGTGCTTGTGGCGACCGACGTTCTTGCGCGCGGCATCGACAT
Organism: uncultured Enorma sp.; assembly: GCA_905210055.1. Lineage (GTDB taxonomy): Bacteria > Actinomycetota > Coriobacteriia > Coriobacteriales > Coriobacteriaceae > Enorma. The sequence goes on from CAJLVH010000049.1 coordinate 2,802, forward strand.
CTCGGACGTGCGCTACGTGGTGAACTTCGACGTGCCGAGCGAGCCCACGGACTACATCCATCGCATCGGCCGTACCGGACGCGCCGGCGAGGAAGGCTGGGCGCTCACCTTCGTGACCGAGCTCGATGCGGCTGAATTCTTCGACATCGAGGCGCTCATGGGCAAGACGGCCGACCTCTACGATTACGGCACGCTCGACCTCGGCGCGCAGCCGCCGGTGATCGACCCTGATCGCGTCCCGGGCAAGACGGTCAAGAAGAAGGCGCATCGGGGCAAGTCGACCTCGAAGCGCAAGCGACGCGCCCCCGCGTCGACGCATGACGGGGAGAAGCGGGCAGACGCTGTACCGCGGCGCGCACGGAGGGCTGAGGTTGCGAAGCGCGACGGCCAGGGCGATGCGCACGGATCGGCGGTCGTGAAGCATGGCCAAGCTGATGCGGCCGGCAATGCTTCTGCGAAGCGCGAGCGTCGGAGGGGGAATGCTGCCGCGCCTGCGAGGCATGGGATGAACGATGCCTTTCGGGTCGCGGCACCGGCGAAGCGCGGCGCACGGGACGCCGCTCGGGTCGCGGCACCGGCGAAGCGCAGGGTCCGTTCGGGATCCGATACCCCGAAGCCCCGCCGTCGTCCGGGAGATCGCGGCGGCGTGCGTTAACATCGGCGAGCTGTGCCGGCATCCTCTCTTGAAACACGTATAACGCGCGTAGATGGCAAGAACCTGTGTGAAACTTGAATGTGCGTTTCACGCAGGTTCTTGTGTTGATGCGCTCTATCCGACAAGAGTCTTCTAGGCGCTATGGGGTGCTACCTGCGGTAGGAGTTCGTCTGTCCGTTTCGATTCGGCACCCGCATCGCCTAAGCGCCTGCTCGCGCTGCGGCGCCCTTTGCTGCCGCGCTCACGAATGCGCGGAAGATCAGCTGCATGGGCGCGTGCTCTGCGTGATACTCGGGATGCCATTGCACACCCACCGCGAAGGCCTCGCCCGGTTGCTCGATTGCCTCGATGATGCCATCGGGCGCGGTCGCGGTACCTACATAGCACGGAGCCACGTCGCGAATCGCCTGGTGGTGCATGGAGTTGACGGTGAGATACAGCGGGTCTGCCATGGGCTGCGTGGTATCCGCCGCCTCACGCGGCGACGACCCACCTGCCAGAGAGTCCCCAGCTCCACCGTCTAGAATCTTTGCCAAACGCGTGCCGGGAACGATGCCGACCTCGTGCGCGAGGCACCCATCCATATGCTTGTTATGCACAATGGCCTCGGCTCCAGATGCCGCGGCTGCCTGGGCGGGAATATCGTGGTAGAGCGTACCGCCATGGGCGACGTTCATGATCTGCAAGCCGTGGCAGATCCCCAGGACGGGAAGGCCGCGCCCCTCTGCGCCGGCGAGCAGGTAGAGGTCGGCCGCGTCGCGTTTCGGCGTGGGATCTTTGACGAGCGCCTCCCCTTCGGCGAGCGCGGCGGGGGAGAGGGAAAGCACATCCCTATAGAGCGTGGGGTCGACGTCTGCTCCACCGGTGAGCATGAGGCCGTCTACGGTATCGAGCAGCTCGTCGTATATGCCGTGGTCCTCAGTGAGCGGTGCCACGATAGGCAGACCGCCTGCAAGCACGATCGCGTCGGCATAGTTTTCCGAAAGACGAAGCGCCATCTCTCCGAGGTATTCCGTTTGGGAGGGCGCGATGAGTATGAGCGGTCGATGCGTGTCCATGGGCTCCCGCCTGTAGGTGGTACGTTTGAGACGGGGTCTAAAGTACCACATGCGGCACGCCGTCGCCCGCTCCAAACGCACCAAAAGATCATGCTCGCTCCAACTGCATCGCCTTGCGTCAAAGAATGTAGTTGCCTGCGCGCGGCAGAGTGCATATACTATGTGCAGGGGTATAACTTAAGAATACTAAGTAATACCAACGAAGCATTTTAGCAACCTGCCTGGGCATGCGGCATGCGCCGGCGTTCGGTCATTGGTAGTGCAGCATCGGCACATGCCTCATGCCCAGGTAAACGCAGCAGAACGTTCCACCAAGGATCGACCATGGCAGAGCATATGACCCCAGTCGTCGCGAAGGTCCTGCCCGAAGAGAAGGCGGCCTTCGCGGCGGCGACCCAGCGTGTAGGCACGACGCCTTCCAATGCCATCCGCATGTTCATAGCCGCGTTCAATCGGTGCGGCACCTTCCCATTCGACATCTCGCCTGCCGGGGCTTTCGGCACCGCAGGATCCGTTGACGCGCCCACGGCGCTCGAGCTGAAGGAGAGGGACCATGGCCGCTGAAGAATCCGCCCGCGGCATCCGCGCGACGGCGTCGTCCTGGATGCATCGCACGCGCCATACGCGCCTATCGCATGGAAACCACATGTCCGTCCATTGGCATGATGTGCTCGAAGGCCACGATGAGCTCGCCCGGAACGCGTCGCTCTCGGATAAATCGTCCATCGTGTGCCGTGCGGGATTGCTGTTGCTCGCGGGCGGTGCGGGCGCATGGCGCGTGCGCGAGGCGATGAACGCCGTGGCCGATGTCCTGGGCATCACGTGTTCGGTGGACGTGAGCCTTACCTCGATCGAGTGCAGTTGCTTCGATGAGACCGGGTCGTTTTCCGAGGTCGTCTCGCTTCCTACAACTGGCGTGAACACCGAGCGCATCTGGAACATGGAGAAGCTCGTTCGGCGCATCGCCGAGGAGGGATCGACCTTCACCGTGGGAACGTTCCACGAGCTCATGGACAAGATCGAGCACACGCCGGGGCGCTATGCTCCCTGGCAGGCGGCCCTCGCCGCGGCGGCGGCATGCTCCGCGTTCGTGTTCTTGCTGGGCGGAGGCCCCTTCGAGATGCTCTTCGCGTTCGCGGGAGCGGGGCTCGGTGGCTATGTTCGCCGCCGCATGCTCGACCGACATCTCACGCACCTCGCGTGCATCGGGTGCGGCGTGGGCGTCGCGTGCCTTGTATACCTCGCCGCGCAGCAGCTCATCGGCCTCGTGGCACCCGAGGCGCTCGACTTCAATGCGGGCTACATCGGCGCGATGCTCTTCGTGATTCCCGGTTTTCCCCTCATCACGAGCGGCCTCGACATCGCGAAGCTCGACCTGCGCTCGGGGGTCGACCGCTTGGTGTATGCCTGCTCGATCATCATCACCGCCACCCTCGTGGCATGGCTCATCTCGTCGTTCGTGGGGCTTCGTCCGGACGAGTTCCAAGACCTGCATCTCAGCATGGCCGTCCTCACCGCGCTCCGCGCGCTCATGAGCTTCATAGGCGTGTTCGGCTTCTCGGTGCTCTTCAACTCTCCTCCGCGCATGGCGGCGACGGCGGGCATCGTGGGAGCCCTCGCAAACACGCTGCGCCTCACGCTCGTCGATGTCGCCGGGTTCACGCCGGAAGCCGCGGCGTTCGCAGGCGCGCTCGTCGCAGGGCTCTTGGCTTCGGCGGTCATGATGCGCGTCGGCTTCCCCCGCATCTCGATCACCGTGCCCTCGATTGTGATCATGGTGCCCGGCCTGTACCTCTACCGTGCGGTGTACTACATGGGGACGGTCGACGTACTCGCCTCCATGGAGTGGATATTCCGCGCCGTGATGATCATTCTCTTCTTGCCCATGGGGCTTGGGCTCGCGCGCGCGTTGACCGATCGCGCTTGGCGTCACTGCAACTAACGGGCTGTTCGGCTAACGGCCGCCCGTCTCCTGCGGAGGGAAGGCGTTCGCCGCACTGCAAATCTGCAAATCCGGAGTCCTCGGCTTTGCGCGCTTTTGCAAGGCAAGGGAAGGGGCGAAGAGTCCTGCCGCGCTGTGAGCTTTATGCCGGCACTAGATGCCGTAGGCGATTCTTCCGCCGCCGAGCACCGCGTCACCTCGATAGAGCACCACGGCCTGCCCGGGGGCGATGGCGCGCTGAGGTTCGGCGAAGTCGATGCGCAGCGCCTCGCCCGTGCAGTCGCGGCGCTCCTCCTCCGATGCCCTGCGCACACTTGCCGCCTGGTCGAGCTGATGGTAGCGGATGCGTGCGGTGACATCGAGGGATTCTCCGCGCGCAGCGGCTTCGTCCAACGCCGTCTCCATGGCAAGGGAGGGCGCCGACCACACCCATTCGTCTGCGACGAGTGCACAGGCGAAGAGGTCGCGCTCTTCGCCGAGCGTCACGGTGTTCGTCTGCGCGTCGATGCGCGTTACGTAGAGCGGATGCGCCGCGGCGATGCCGAGTCCTTTGCGTTGGCCAACTGTATAGCGGATCGCGCCGCGGTGCCGCCCCAGAAGCGCCCCATCCATTCCCACGACAGCTCCCTCGGGCAGCGCGCGGCCGCGCCGCCGTTCGATGAACGACGCGAAGTCATTTTCCGGCACGAAGCAGATGCCCTGGCTGTCGCGTTTGCTTGCCGTCTCGAAACCCTGCTCGCGTGCGATGCGCCGCACGTCGCCTTCCTTGGTAAGGCCGCCCAGGGGGAAGAGGGTGCGTGCGAGCGCGTCCTGACCGAGCCCATAGAGGAAGTAGCTCTGGTCTTTCGTCGCGTCGCGTGCCTTGAGCAGAGCATAGCCACCGTCTCGGCGCTCGATGCGCGCGTAGTGGCCGGTTGCGAGGTAATCGCAGCCAAGGCGCTGCGCGTGCTCGAGTAGGGCGCCGAACTTGATGCGCTGGTTGCAGATCGTGCAGGGGTTGGGCGTGAACCCCGCTTCGTAGGCGCAAACGAACGGCTCGATGACGTCTTCGTCGAAGCGCTCGCGGCAGTCAATCACGGTAAAAGGGATGCCAAGGCGCTCGGCGACGGTTCGCGCATCCTCGATGTCGGCGAGGTTTCCGCAGGCACGAGCGGCGAGGGTTGCCGAAGGCACCGGGTTGTCGCCGGCTTCCGTGCACGCAGTCTCTTCACCGTCAAAGAGGCGCATGGTGGCGCCCAAGCAGTCATATCCCTGTTGCTTGAGCAACCACGCCGTCACGCTCGAATCGACGCCGCCGCTCATCGCTACGAGAACGCGTTCTGCCATCGGTACCCCTTCGCGCGCTGCCGCTTGCTAGCGGCTTGTATCGAACATCGGGGTGGAGAGGTAGCGCTCGCCGGTGTCGACCACCACTGCGACGATCATCTTGCCGGCGTTCTCCGGGCGGCGTGCGAGCTCGAGTGCTGCCCAAACCGCCGCGCCAGACGAGATGCCCGCGAGGATGCCCTCCTCCGCGCCGAGGCGGCGGCCGGTGGCGTAGGCGTCCTCCGTGGCAACGCGCACGATTTCGTCGTAGATGGCCGTGTCGAGGACTTCGGGTACGAAGCCTGCACCGATGCCCTGGATGCCGTGCGCGCCTGCCGTGCCGCCCGAGAGGACAGGGGAGTCTGCGGGCTCGACGGCGACGATGCGGACCCGGGGGTTCTGCTCTTTGAGGTAGCCGCCCGCTCCGGTGATGGTTCCTCCCGTGCCAACGCCGGCAACGAGGATGTCGACGGCGCCGTCGGTATCCCTCCAGATTTCGGGGCCGGTCGTGGCACGGTGGGCGGCGGGGTTCGCGGGGTTCACGAACTGGCCGGCGACGATGCTTTTCGGCGTGGTGCGGGCGAGCTCCTCGGCGCGCTCGATAGCACCCGCCATGCCCTTCGTGCCAGGCGTGAGCACGAGTTCGGCGCCATAGGCGAGCATGAGCTTCTGGCGCTCGACACTCATGGTGTCCGGCATGACGATGATCGCCCGGTAGCCGCGTGCCGCCGCGAGTGCGGCGAGGCCGACGCCGGTGTTGCCCGATGTGGGCTCGATGATGGTGTAACCGTCGTTTCGGCGGATGCGGCCCGCTGCCTCCGCTTCGTCGAGCATGGAGCGAGCGACACGGTCCTTGGCGGATCCGGCAGGGTTCTTGCTTTCGAGCTTGACGAGCACGCGTGCTGCGAGCGCGTCCGTGCGTTCGATATTCGAGAGCTCGACGAGCGGCGTGTTGCCGATGAGCTGGTCGATCGAACTATATATAGCAGCCATAATGGCCTCCTTCGCTGGATGCTTCGAGCGGCCGTGCCGCCCCTTGATGCCCCTTGTACCCGCTTAACACTTTGGCACTTTGGGGACGGGGTCAAAAGTGTTGAATTCAACACTTTTGACCCCGTCCCCAAAGTGTTAAGTCGCGGCGTGGGGCTGTGCTACACTCGACGAAGGTGAATAAAGGAGGGTGCCCCATGAATATCGAGTCGATGTTCGCGCGAGAAGACGTGAGCCAGCTGGTGCGCGCATTCTCCCTGGTGGAGGGCGAAGAGGAGATCAAGGCGTTCCTCACGGATCTGTGCACGCCCCGCGAGGTGTGCGACCTGGCGCAGCGGCTCGAGGTCGCGCGTGGCCTCGACGAGGGCAGCTCCTATCTTGAGGTTCAGAGCCAGACGGGCGCCTCGTCCACGACGGTGAGCCGCGTCTCGAAGGCGCTCAACGGCGAGTACGGCGGTTACCGTCGCGTCATCGTGCGTCTGGAGGATGCGGAATAATGACGGCGACACGTGCGCGCTTCGAGGCCGTGACGCAGGATAGCGCACCCGAGCTCGCCGAGCTTGCCGCCTCCATCTGGCGTGAGTACTGGCCTGCGTTTCTGGGTACGGCACAGACCGAATACATGGTGGAGCAGTTCCAGTCGCTCCCTGCGATCGAGCGCGACATGCGCGAGCATGCCTATGAATACTGGTTCATCCGCGCGACAGACGACGACCGTGTGGTGGGCTATACCGGCGGGCATGTCGAGCCCGAGACGAACCGCTTCTTTATCTCGAAGATCTATCTGCTCGCCGCGGAGCGCGGGAAGCATTTCGCAAGCGAGGTCGTCCGCTTTTATGAGGGGCTCTGCCGCGAGCGCGGGCTCCGCGCAATGTACCTCACCGTGAACAAGGGAAACGAACTGGGGGTTCGCGCCTATAACGGCAACGGTTTCGACGTGATTGACGCCGTGGTGACCGATATCGGCCACGGCTTCGTCATGGACGATTACATCATGGAGAAGTCCGTTTAGAACGATACGTCGAGGTCGGCCGTTTGCCCCATTGGGATATGCGAGCCCCCTTCGATGTCCTGTCGCCTTGTGTCCCGCATTTGTCCGGTCGGGCGGATATGATATTTGAAAAGAAAGACATTCGAGCGTATCGGTAGGGAAGACATGGCGATTCGCATCATGACGGGTGCGCTGGGCACCGGCTTGACGGAACAAGAGATTGTCGAGGTTGAACGCATACTTGCGCGCGCGGGTCGCGTGACGCTCCTCGTCTCGAGTTTCCGCGTTCGAGACGTTTGCCGCCGCGAGCTCGCGCGCGCAGGCGTCGGCCTGGGCGTCGACGTGGTCACGACAAGCGAGTGGATTGGGTCGCTGTGGGGAGTTCTTGGCGACGGGCGCCAACTGGTGGGCGGTCTCGAGCGCAAGCTCATCATGGCGCAGGTGCTTGCCGAAGGCTCTGAGGCCGGCGGTGCCGGGCTTACCCCGGGCATCGTCTCCCTCCATGCGCGCGCTGCGGCCCAGTGCCAGCCGTATCTTTCGGAGGCATCTTCGCTCGCATTCGGCCATGGTTCTGCGGGAACTTCGGCATCGCCACTCCTTTCCGCTGCCGAGCGCGAGCTTGTCGAGACGATCGCGCGCTACGAGAACAAGCTCGACGCACGCTCCCTCGTCGAGCCTTCGACCGCCGCACGTATCCTTGCCGACGCCATGGCAGAGAACGCACCTGCCTGCGCCGCAGCCATCGTGGCGCACGGTATCGACGGGTTTCCCGAGCATGTCCTCGCCATGCTGGATGCATGCGCTCGCGCGGGAACGGTGCTCCTTGTTGCCGATGAGCGTGCGTCCAGCGTGGTGATCCAGCTCGAGCGGCACTTCGGCGTATCTGCCGAGAGCCTCTCGCGCGACGGCGAGCCTTTAAGCCAGGGTGACGGTGCGGGCATGCCCGCTGTGCGCTTCGCCGAGGTCGCTGGCCCCTCTGCGCGCGACGCCGCCTATACCCAGCTGCTTGTGGATGCCGTGGGCTCGGGCGAGGTGTTTGCGGCGTCGGCCGACCCGCTTACGCTGTCTCGCCACCTTGCGTCCCGTCTTGCGGCACGGGGCGTCCCCTCCCGTGTGGAGGCGCGCATCCGTTTCTCGCAGACCCGGTCGGGCGAGCTGCTCTTCATGCTCATCGACCTTCTCGATCGCATGAGACGGGAAGAGGCGGGGGCGTGGTGGCCAGCTCCCGAGCTCGTCGACTGGGTGCGCTCGCCGTTCGCCGGCGTCTGGTCCGGTGCCGCGCGCGTCGCATGTGCCCTCGACAAGACCTTGCGCTCGTCGCGCCTCGTGGATGCGACAAGCGTCCTCAAGGACCTCAAGTCGCTGCAGAGCAACGAGGTCAGGCTCGAATCCGAACGCTCCGAGAGGCATGCAGCGCCCTGCCGCAAGGTCGTCGTTTCCTCCGTGCTCGAGGCACTTGCTGAAGGCGGCTACCGCAAGGCGCTCGATTATATGCTGGCAGCTGTGCAGGATGCGGTTCCCGGCATGTTCGGGCGGGAGGGCTATGCCGCCAAGCTGCTCGAGATCTCCGCGCTCAAAGCGGCGTGCTCGTGCCTTGAGGAGGCGGAGCGACTCGGGACGGATGCGGTGACGGCGCTCTGCGTGCTTTCGGATCTTCCCGTGCGCGTAGCGACGTCCACTGTGCCCGGAGGCTGCGAGGAAGCCGCTCCGGCGGTCACGTTCGGGACGCTTCAAGCGGCTGCGGAGCTTCCGCACGGAGCGGTCGCGGCAGC
>CAJLVH010000050.1 GCA_905210055.1 uncultured Enorma sp.
GCAGAAGATTCCACCAGCCAATAACCCCCGTCCCCAATGGCGGATTTACATGGAATGCGTTGCATACACCTGCTCGTCCCGCCACAGGCAGACGGCATCGGCAGGCGAGCAACCGCGGCGGGCAGCCTCGACACGCGTGGCATTCATATCGATAACCCGCTGGTTCGATGAACCGCGAAAGCGCAGCGAGATATCGTAGAGCTCTTGCACCCACGGACCGTCGACGAGGATATCGACGCAAGCGAGCAAACGATCCGTCACCTCGGTGTGATGTCGTCCACCCGGCATGAGTTCATCGAGTGTATCTCCCGTGAAGCACCAGATGGTCTTGGCGGCGACGCTGGACGTGCCCGCGGCAGCACCCGGCGCACCCTCCCCCCGCGGGAACCGTTCGCGCACGCGCTCGAGAAAGTCCACGAGGCCGCGCTGGTTCTCGGGTTCCATGGGCTCGCCGCCGAGCACCGTAAGCCCGTCGCAGAACGGATGATCGAGGCTCGCGATGATCTCGTCTTCGACCTCGCGTGTGAAGGGCTCGCCGGCAGCAAAGCTCCACGCACCGGAATTGAAGCACCCCGGGCACCCGCGACGACACCCAGAGACAAACAGCGACGTGCGCACGCCCTCGCCGTTGGCGATATCGGAATACTTAATCTCAGCGTAATTCATGGCTTTCCCTCAAGAGGCCGGCTGCATCGCTCCGTCCTCAAACAGTCCTCGGCTTCGCTTCGCTTGCCTGCGGAACTGCGGGCGGAGCGATGCGGCCGGCCTTTGGGCAATCGTCGTGCTCGCGGCAAAGGAAGCGCAAGGGGCGGCGGGGCACCCTATCGTTCCGCGCGCAGTTCACGCAGCGCTGTTTGAGCACGGAGTGATAGGGTGCGTCGCCACCCCGATCGGTTGCTTTACAGGTGCAGCACGCGGTCGCGAATCTCCTCCGTGCGACCCTGGTTCCAGAACTGGGTTCCGATATAGCCGCAGGTACGGCGTGCAACGTTCATCTTCTCCTGGTCGCGGTTCCCGCAGTTCGGGCACTCCCACACGAGCTTGCCGTCGTCCTCGACGATGCGGATCTCGCCGTCGTAGCCGCACACCTGGCAGTAGTCGCTCTTGGTGTTGAGCTCCGCGTACATGATGTTCTCGTAGATGTACTGCATGACGCGGATGACAGCCTTAAGGTTATCCTGCATGTTGGGCACCTCGACGTACGAGATGGCGCCGCCGGGCGAAAGCGCCTGGAACTCGCTCTCGAACTTGAGCTTATCGAAGGCGTCGATCTCCTCGCTCACGTGCACGTGGTAGCTGTTCGTGATGTAGCCCTTGTCCGTCACGCCCGGGATGATGCCGAAGCGGCGCTGCAAGCACTTCGCGAACTTGTACGTCGTGGACTCGAGCGGCGTGCCGTAGAGCGAGTAGTCGATGTCCTCGGCAGCCTTCCACTCGGCGCACTTATCGTTCATGCGCTGCATGACGGCGAGCGCGAAATCCTTGCCGTGTTCGTCGGTGTGGCTCACGCCCTTCATGTACTTCACGCACTCGTAGAGGCCGGCATAGCCGAGCGAGATGGTCGAATAGCCGCCATAGAGCAGCTTGTCGATGGTCTCACCCTTGTTAAGGCGTGCGAGCGCACCGTACTGCCACAGAATCGGCGCGGCGTCGGAAAGCGTGCCCTTGAGGCGCTCGTGACGGCAGCGCAGCGCCCTGTGGCAGAGCTCGAGGCGCTCGTCGAAGAGCTCCCAGAACCTCGCCTCGTCGCGCCCCGAAGAGCAGGCCACGTCCACGAGGTTGATCGTCACGACGCCCTGGTTGAAGCGGCCGTAGTACTTCGGCTTGCCCGGCTCGTAGTTCTTGGCGCGCGCCACGTTGTCGAAGCCGTTGCCCGAACGGTCCGGCGTGAGGAAGCTGCGGCATCCCATGCAGGTGTAGACGTCGCCCTCGCCCGGCTTCTCGCCCTTCGAAAGCTTGAGCTCGCGCATCTTCTTCGCGGAGATGTAATCTGGCACCATGCGCTTGGCGGTGCACTTCGCCGCAAGCTGCGTGAGGTAGAAGTAGGGGCTCCCCTCGTAGACGTTGTCCTCGTCGAGCACGTAGATGAGCTTGGGGAACGCCGGGGTAATCCACACGCCCGCCTCGTTCTTCACGCCCTCGTAGCGCTGGCGGAGCGTCTCCTCGATGATAAGCGCCAGATCGCGCTTCTCCGCCTCGCTGCGCGCCTCGCCCAGGCACATGTACACCGTCACGAACGGTGCCTGGCCGTTCGTGGTCATGAGGGTCACGACCTGGTATTGGATGGTCTGCACGCCGCGGCGGATCTCGTCACGCAGGCGCTCCTCAACGACTTCGGAAACCTTCTCCGCAGGCGCCTCGAAGCCGAGCTCGGAAAGCTCGCGCTCGACCTGGCGGCGAATCTTCTGCCGGCTCACCTCGACGAAGGGCGCCAGGTGCGTGAGCGAGATGGACTGGCCGCCGTACTGGCAGCTCGCTACCTGCGCGATGATCTGCGTAGCGATGTTGCACGCAGTGGAGAAGCTGTGCGGGCGCTCGATCATGGTGCCCGAGATGACGGTGCCGTTCTGCAGCATGTCCTCGAGGTTCACGAGGTCGCAGTTGTGCATGTGCTGGGCGAAGTAGTCCGAATCATGGAAGTGGATGATGCCCTCGTTGTGCGCCTCGACCACGTCCGCCGGCAAGAGCACGCGCTGCGTGAGGTCCTTCGATACCTCTCCCGCCATGTAATCGCGCTGCACGGAGTTCACCGTGGGGTTCTTGTTGGAGTTCTCCTGCTTGACCTCTTCGTTGTTGCACTCGATGAGCGAAAGAATCTTGTCGTCGGTGGTGTTCTTCTGGCGCTTCAGGCTCTGCACATAGCGGTAGATGATGTACTTGCGCGCGACCTCGAACTTATCGAGCTTCATGAGCTCGTCTTCCACGAGGTCCTGGATCTCCTCCACGGAGACCGTGTGGCCGGCGTTCTCACACGCATCCGCGACGTTCTGCGCGGCGTAGACCACCTGGCGCTCGGTAAGGCGGTCGGTCTCCTGGACATCGCCGTTGGCGCCACGGATGGCGTTCTCGATTTTGGTGATGTCGAAAGCGACTTCGGTGCCGTTGCGCTTGATGATCTTCATGGTATGCCTTTCGCGTTTGTTGAACGTCTGTCAAATTATTCTGCCGTTTCATAGTACGCGAGAAATCACCCCATATTCTGTGGATTTTTTTCTGCATACCACTACATATTGTGTTTTTGCAGCTCAGAGAATTGTGCTGATTCCGAATCACATTAACGCTTGGTTGCCGTCTGAATCTGCTTGCGCGGGCGCGCGTTCCCTACCAGCGAAGAATGTGAGACCCCTGTCCCAAACCGTTCGCAGAAATCCACACGTTCTGCGAAAGCACGCGCCAGGGGGCACGGAAAAACTTCAGAGATTCGCTCTTGACCAACATGTTGTGGCGAAGCAAGACGGTGGGCGCCCGTCTTGTACGCCGCCTCAGCAGAGTCCCTCATCTCCCGCACACCACCCCCCAGGCGCCACGTCGACATTTTCCGCCACTTTCATCTTCTTGATTCCATATTCTGGCGGAAAAGGTCGACGTCACGGAAAAGCGGAGGGGCGGAACGCGCGAAATCACCCTAGGGATTTCAACGAAAACGGCCTACAATGGGTGCTTTGGAATCACCGGCTTCATCTTGGAAGGTGGCATCTCGATGATCGACTGGCTGGTGCGACATTTCGTCAAAGACGCCTCCGATACCTCGAATCCCGCCGTGCGCACGCGCTACGGCCAGTTCGCAGGCATCGTCGGGATCATCTGCAACATCCTGCTATGCCTGGGCAAGGGCGCGATCGGCCTCATCTCGGGTTCGGTCTCGATCGTGGCAGACGCGGTGAATAACCTCTCCGACGCGGCGTCGAACATCGTGAGCCTTCTGGGCTTCAAGCTGGCGAGCCGCCCTGCAGACCCGGAGCACCCCTATGGACATGGCCGCTATGAGTACCTCGCCGGCCTCGTGGTCGCGGCGCTCGTACTCGCCATCGGCATCAACCTCACCTGGTCGTCCTTCCAAAAGATCCTCGCACCCGAGCCCACGGAGTTCTCCGCTGCGCTCGTGGCGGTGCTCGTACTCTCCATCCTCGTGAAGCTGTGGATGGCGGCGTTCAACCGCACGCTCGGCCGGCGCATCGATTCCGACACGCTCGCCGCGACGGCGGTGGACTCGCGCAACGACGTCATCAGCACGGGCGCGGTGCTCATCTGCGCCTGTATCTCACATGTGACGGGCGTCGAGCTCGACGGTTGGGCGGGCGCCGCGGTGGGGCTTTTCATCTGCGTGAGCGGCGTGCAGCTCTTGGGCGAGACCATCAGCCCGCTCCTCGGTCAGGCGCCGAGCGCAGAACTCGTCGGCCACATCCACGACAAGATCATGAGCTATCCCGGCGTGCTTGGCACCCACGACCTCATGGTGCACGACTACGGCCCCGGGCGTCAGTTCGCGAGCGCGCACGTGGAGATGGCCGCCGAAGCGGACCCCATGGAGAGCCACGACCTCATCGACAACATCGAGCAAGACTTCAAAACGCAGGACGGCCTCATCGTCACGCTGCACTACGACCCCATCGTGACGGACGACCCCACCGTCGCAGACATGCGCAACTGGATCAGCCAGGCGGTGAAGATCATCGATCCGCGCCTCACCATCCATGACCTGCGCTGCGTCCCCGGCCCCACGCACACGAACGTCATCTTCGACTGCGTGCGCCCACACGGGCTCGAGATCAGCGACACCCAGCTCAAGCGGCGCATCGACGAGATTGTGCGCGACCACTACCCGAAGACGTTCACGAAAATCACCGTCGACGAAAGCTACGTGAGCTCGGAGCAGTAGACTGCGGAGGGGCGGGGCTATGAAACGTCCGGGGTAATTTCACATCAGCCTCACCAGCCAAAATCCCCCGTCCCCAATGGCTCCGCCCTTACAGGCAGCCCATCTCGACCACAGGTGATAGCAGCTTCACGGCGTTCTCGTCCACGAGGTAGCGTGCTTGGGCGCGACGCAGCTGTTCCGCCACAGCCGCAGGTGCCGTACCGCCCTCGGTGGTGCGCGCCGCGACGATCGCATCGAGGTCGAATGCCCCGGTGATATCCGCGTCGAACAGCTCGCTCGCCGCCCGAAACGTCGCGAGCGGCAGCTCGGAAATATCACAGCCGGCTTTTTCTGCCTCCAACACAAGATGTCCCACCACCGCGTGCGCCTCGCGGAACGGCATACCGCGTTTAGCAAGGTAATCGGCCACGTCCGTCGCGGCGAGGTGCCCGCGCTCCATGGATGCGCGCATGCGGTCCGCGTTGACGACCCAGGTGGACACCATGCCCGCCATAACGGCAAGGCACTGCTCGAGCGTATGCGCCGCGTCGAGCGCACCCTCCTTGTCCTCCTGCATGTCCTTGTTATAGGCGAGCGGCAAACCCTTCATCGTCACAAGCAGCTGCACGAGGTCGCCCACCACGCGCCCCGTCTTGCCGCGGATAAGTTCGGCGAAATCGGGATTTTTCTTCTGTGGCATGATGGACGAGCCCGTGGAGTACGCATCCGAAAGCGTGATAAAGCCGAACTCCTGGCTTGACCACAGCACGATCTCTTCCGAAAGCCGCGAGAGATGCACGGCCATGACGCTGCATGCGTATTCAAGATCGAGCAGGAAATCGCGGTCGCTCACAGCGTCGAGCGAGTTCTCGATCACGCGCGTGAAGCCTAGCCGGTGCGCCGTCATCTGGCGGTCGAGGGGATACGTAGTGCCTGCGAGCGCCGCCGCACCGAGCGGCGAGGCATCCGCCGCGTCGAATGCGGCGGAGAGGCGCGTGAAGTCACGCGTGAGCATCCATACATAGGCAAGCAGATGATGCGCGAAAAGCACCGGTTGAGCATGCTGAAGGTGCGTCATGCCGGGAAGCACCGTCGCGCCCGCTTGATCGGCGGCATGAAGAAGCGCCGCGCGCAGGTCAAGGTTCGCCTGCATAAGGTTCTTGGTGAGCGCCTTCGCCGCAAGGCGCGTATCGGTCGCAACCTGGTCGTTCCGCGAGCGCCCGGTGTGCAGGCGACCGCCGGCCTCGCCGATGCGCCGCGTAAGCTCGGCCTCGATCGCCATGTGGATGTCCTCATCCGCGATATCGAACGTGAAGTTGCCGGCATCGATGTCGTGCTCGATATTCTCGAGCCCGTCGCAGATGGCTTCGGCGTCTTCCTCGGAGATGATCCCCTGCGCGGCGAGCATCCGCGCATGCGCTCGCGACCCCGCGATATCTTGCTTGTACAACGCCTTATCGACCGGCAGCGACGCGCCAAACGCCTGCGTCGAGAGCGCTGCACCCTCTTCGAACCTACCGTCCCACAATGCCATGGATGCTGTATCCCGTCTTTCCCGCGAATAACTTGAAAGTTGACCGTTCAGAGCGTCTTGGAGCTCTTACCGGGCGCTACAGCGACGCCGCAGCGGAAAGCTCAACCGCACCGCCGTCGACCACGTCGAACGCGGCGGCACCGCCGAAGGCCACGGCATGCGCCTGCTCGAGCTGCGCCTGCTTCATCGCCCAAGTTTTGATGGAAAGCGCCTGGATGTCGATGAAGCCTTTCGCCGCCTGCTGATCGAACGCATCGTCGTTGTCGTAGGTGGCGAGCTGCTGGTCGTAGAGGGCAGCTGCGCTCTTGCGGCCGACGACCACGCACGAGCCCTTATAGAACTTGAGCTTGATCTCGCCGGTGAGCGTAGCCTGCGTGGCTCCCATGAAGGCATCGAGCGCGAGCTTGAGCGGGCTGAACCAACGGCCGTTGTAGACCTGATCCGCCCACGTCTGCTCGAGGCCGAGCTTATAGTGCAACACGTCGCGCTCGAGGCACAGGTCTTCGAGCGCCTTGTGCGCCTGGATGATGGCAAGACCGGCCGGCACCTCATAGCACTCGCGGCTCTTGATGCCCACGTAGCGGTTCTCGATCATATCGATGCGTCCGAAGCCCGCGGCACCGGCGATACCGTTCACCTTATCCACGAGCTCGACAAGACCCATCTTCTCGCCATTCAGGCTTACCGGCACGCCAGCTTCGAAGCCGAGCTCCACGTAGGTGGGCTCGTCGGGCGCCTCGAGTGGGTTCACGGTCATCGTCCAGATGTCCTCGGGCGGCTCGTTCCACGGATCCTCGAGCACACCGGCCTCGATGGCGCGACCCCAGAGGTTATCGTCGATGGAATAGGGCTTGTCGAGGCTCACCGGCACCGGCACGCCGTGCGCCTTCGCGTAGGCGATCTCGTCCGGGCGCATACCCAGATCCCATTCGCGCACGGGCGCGATGACCTTGAGCGTAGGATCGAGCGCCATGATCGAGGTCTCGAAACGCACCTGGTCGTTGCCCTTGCCGGTGCAGCCGTGCGCAACCGCCGTCGCGCCGTACTTGTGCGCGGCGTCGACGAGATGCTTCGAGATGAGCGGGCGCGAAAGGGCGGAGAGCAGCGGGTACTTGTTCTCGTACATGGCGTTCGCGGCGATGGCGCAGGTGAGGTACTCGTTCGCGAACTCCTCACGCATGTCCACGACCTCGCAGGCCACCACGCCGAGCGCCTTGGCCTTTGCCTCGATCTTCTCGAGACCGTCGTGCTCCTGGCCGACGTTGCCCAGCACGCAGATGACGTCGTAGCCAAGCTCATCCTGGAGCCACTTTACGCAGACCGACGTGTCGAGGCCGCCGGAGTACGCGAGTACGACCTTTTCCTTGGCGCTGTTCATGGATTCCGTGCTCATGGTTCGTCCTTTCAAGTGGATGCGGTGCGGACGAGCCCGTCAAAGGGAATGCGTATGTCGAGGATGTTCCGGAAGCCGGCCTTGCTTCTACGACGGCGCGCAACATGGGCACGCGATGGCATGGGCGGCATATCCCGGAGGGGAAACGACGACGAACCTTATCGGGACTCTGGGAAGTGCGCGAGATGCGCAGACAGAGACGACCGATTATCGTCGTCGGGAGATTGCACGCTGGCGTCGGTTCTGAGCGTCGATGGCGCATGCGCCGGGCACCATGGCCACCGCGGCCATGCCCTCATATGTCGCCATCGCGTTCTGCACTAGAAACTCCAACCAAGCCCTGCAATCGAAATTCCGCGAACGGTAGCAGCGAAGCGGCGACCGTCGCGCGTTAGGGGGTATCCTACCCGAGGACAAGGCGCTTTGCCAAGCTAAAGTTTTTCACAATGAATAATATTTCGAAATGGTGAACGGACACCGCGTCACTTTGGGGACGGGTACGTTCGTGTCGTTTTCGTCACAAACGTACCTGTCCCCAAAGTGTCGAAAACGACACGAACGTACCCGTCCCCAAAGTGACGCGCCCAAAGTGTTACGCCGAAGCGTCGCGGCGAAGTGCAAGGCATACGATGGGCACGATGAGGACGAACGCGCTCGCCCCTAACAGAACCGCTTGCACGCCGAACATATCCGCCAGCACGGGAGCCGCGAAGAGCGGAATCACACCAGCGCCGTTGAACCCTGCGTTCATCACGGAGTTCACGCGCCCCAAGAGGTGCTTGGGTGCGCGCATCTGCACGAGCGTGTTCTGCAAGGGCGTGATCATGCCGAACGCACAACCCAAAAGCACCTGCCCCGCAAGGGCGCAGATGACGAACGGAGTCCCCACATAGAGCAGGCACGCCGCACCTTGCAGGGCGATGAGCAAGAGCAACGTGCGAACGTTCACCCACGAGTTGGGCACACGCAGCGATAGCATGGCGCCCGCGAAGCTTCCCACACCGGCAGCGCTCGACAACCATCCCATCCAGGCGATGCCCACATGCAGCACGTCTCGATAATAGAGCGATTCGAGCGGATCGAACGCACCGTATCCTGCATACGCTAGGACTCCGCCCCAAAAGAGCAGCGAAAGCACCGACGACCCCATCACCGTGCGCACGGAATCCCCAAACGTCCCCTTCTCTACCGTCGGGACGCTGGCCGCGGCTTCGCCGGCATCGCCCTGCATGCCCTCGTTTGCATACACAGATGACGCGTCCTCAAGACCATGCAGGCTACGCATGCCCGTGGCAGCGATCTGCTTGAGCAGCGCCGCGGCGGGAACGATCGCCGCCACGCCGAGCACAGCGGGGAACACGAACACGCGCTGCGCCGGGAACACCGAGGCGATGATGCCACCTATGGCCGGCCCCACCGCAACCGCGGCGTTCGACGCGACCGAAAGCAGAGCGTTCACCTGCTGCAGCTCGCCCGAGCGATGGGTAAGGTACGCAGGGTAGGCAGTGAGGTACGGGAATCCCATACCGCATGAGAATCCAAAGGCAGCGCTCATGGCCAGAACGCTCACGACCGAGACTTCGACAATCTGGTACACCAAGCACGATGCGACGACGACGGCAACCGTCGCTGCCGTATGGACGCGCGGCCCCTTCACGTCGAGCAGGGTTCCACCGCAGGCGTTCGCCACGATGATGCAGAGGTTGAAAATACCGACCGCCGCGGCAAGCGCCATGGTGCTCGCCTTGAGCTCGTAGGTGAGCACGCCGACGATACCGATGAAATACGCCGCCTGCACGCCCAAGTAGAACATGAGACGCGTTGCGATGAGCGCGAACGTGCCTTGGGGGAAGCGCGCTGAGCGAGACAATGAACCCAACCCCTAGATTCGCACTGAACGACTCATTGAAACCCGCCCCGAATGATTCACTTAGCGTCTGCCCAGGTCTCACCCACGGAGACCTCGGCGATGAGCGGCACCTTGAGCTCCACTACGCCCTCCATCTCCTCGCGCACCATGGCGCTGAGTGCCTCAACCTCGTCTTTGGGGCACTCGAAATCGAGCTCGTCGTGCACCTGCAAGATCAACCGCGCACGGAAACCCTCGTCGCGCAGGCGTCGCGCCACGCGGTTCATGGCGATCTTGATGATGTCCGCGGCGCTCCCCTGCATGGGATGGTTCATAGCCGTGCGCTCGCCGAAACTCCGCTGCGCGGGAATGCGCATCTTGAGCTCGGGGATGGGACGACGACGTCCGAACATCGTCTCGGCATAGCCGCGCGCCTTCGCCTCCGCGACGGTACGATCGAGGAATGTGCGCACACCGGGATACGCGCGGAAATATGCATCAATCATCGACTGCGCCTCGCCCATGGGAATGTCAAGCGACTGCGAGAGGCCGTAGGCTTGCTGGCCATACACGATACCGAAGTTCACAGCCTTCGCTCGGCTGCGCAGCTGCGGGGTGACCTCGTCGACGGGTACGCCGAATACGCGAGCCGCCGTCTCGGCATGGAAATCCTCGCCCTCGTTGAAGGCGGCAACCAGGTGCTCGTCGGCAGACAGGTGGGCGAGCAGTCTGAGCTCGATCTGCGAATAATCCGCAGCCAAAAAAACGCTTCCCGGCGCCACGGAAAATGCCGTTTTGACCGTATGCCCCAACGCAGAGCGCGTGGGGATGTTCTGCAAGTTGGGGTTAGACGAAGAGAGGCGCCCGGTGGCGGTGATGGTCTGGTTGTAGGTGGTGTGGACGCGCGCGTCACGCATCTCCCGCGCTAAGGGTCCCAACGTATCGAGGTATGTCGACTTGATCTTCGTCTTCTCGCGATACTCAAGGATGAGCCGCACGATCTCGTGGTCGTGCGCAAGCTCCTCCAGTACACGGGCGTTCGTGGAGTAATAGCCGCGATGCGTCTTCTTGAGCCCCTTGGTGGGAAGGCCCATCACGTCGAATAGGATATGGCTGAGCTGCATAGGACTCGAGATGTTGAAGGTCTCGTCGCCTGCGAGCTCGCGGATGCGGGCAGCAAGCTCGTCGATCTGTGCACCGAGTTCGGTGGAGAGCGCGGCGAGGCGGTCGGGCTCGACGTACATGCCCGTGCGCTCCATGGCGGCAAGCACACCCACGAGCGGCATCTCGATATCGCGGAACACCCCAGCCGCGCCCTGCTCCTCGAGCGCGCGCATGAGCGGCTCCACAACCGCGCGCGCCACGACGACACCGCGCGCCGCCAACGAGGGCGCATCGGCACCGGCACCTTCCTCACCTACCGAAGCGGGCAGCGCGGTATGCAGGTAGGCATCGGCGAGGTAGGCATCGTCGAAATCCGAGCGCACGGAGTCGAGCAGATACGCCGCGACCGTCGTATCGAAGATTCGCGCCGGATCGATCGACAGCGGGTCGAGCAGCGCCACCTCGGTGGAATCGACCGGCGAGAGCTCGTGCATGAGCGCCTTCATGTCGCTCGACGCGATGCGCCCCGCGGCAAAGAGGCGACTGAGCACACCGGGGATGACGCCGGTCGCGCAATCGATACCATGCGCCGAAGCGATAGCGGCGAGCTCGGGCGCGGGCGTGCCGGATGCATCGGGCTCCTCGAAGGAGAGCAGCGCCTCGCCCGTCGCCACCCAGAGCGTATGCGTGAGGCCGAACAGCGCGCCAGCCTCCTTGTCGTCGTCGATCGCGGCGGCGAGCCACTCCCCAGCCGGGGGGG
>CAJLVH010000051.1 GCA_905210055.1 uncultured Enorma sp.
GAGTAGATCCGGGCGCGAGCCAAAGCGCTCATCCGCCATGCGCTCTGGGGCATAGCGGCGTCCCAGCACCTCCTGCATGGAGAGGAAGTCGTTCGCCTCGCCGGTGATACTCCGCACGCGAAAGCGCCGGTACTGCCCTTTATCCGCTCGGCCGTTCGTGAACACGACCATCGATGCCACGGTAAACGCACCATGGATGGTCGAAATGTCGAAGCACTCGATGCGCAGCGGAGGCGCAGGCAGCGCGAGCGCGCTCTCGAGCTCGAGGAGCGCCTGGTTCGTACGGTCGTCCGCATACCCCGTGCGCATCATGTAGCGCACGAGAGCGTGCCGGGCGTTGCGCTCGCACATCTCGAGCAGGTGCCGCTTCTCGCCGCGCTGCGGACGGTGCAGCCGGCATACGTGCCCGCGCTTCTGCGTGAGCCACTCACCCAGCAGCTCGGCGTCCTCAAGGTCAACCGCCACATCTACCTCGGATGGGATGTCGGAGGTCTCGTCGTAGTAGCGTTTGATGAAGCCCGCGACGAGCTCGTCTTCGCCCACATCGAGCCCCTTGTCCAAGATGAACTCGCAACTGCGCTGCATGCGGCCGTCGCGCACGGCGAACACGCACGCGCCGGCGATGGTCTCCTCCCGGAAGAACCCCACGACGTCGATATCCACCCGCGAGGGGAAGACGACCTGCTGACGGTCGTCGAGGCCATCGATCACCTCGAGGCGGCGCTTCACACGAGCCGCGCGCTCGAAATCGAGGTCCGCGGCGGCTTCGGCCATCTCGGCTTTGAGCTCATCCACCACCTCGCGGCGACGGCCGGAGAGGAAGCGCTCCACGCGCCGCACGTTGCCCGCGTACTCCTCCGGCGTCACGGCACCCACGCACGCCCCAGGGCCGCGCCCCACGTGATAGTCGAAGCACGGGCGCCCCTTCTGCGCGCAGATGAGACCCAAGATGTCCTCATCTCCCGCATGCGCCGCAATGAGCCGACGCGTGCGCTTCCACTCCGCGCAGGTAGCACTGCAGATGGGTATGACCTTGCGGATGGTGTCGATCACGTCGCGCGCGGCACGGCTGTCTGTATACGGGCCGAAGTAGCGCGTGCCGCTCTTGTGCTTCTCGCGCGTGTATTTGATCGCTGGGAAACGGTCGCTTCTCGTGATGGCGATGAAGGGATAGCTCTTGTCGTCTTTGAAGTCGACGTTGAAGTATGGGCGATACTGGCCGATGAGCTCGCGTTCCAAGACAAGCGCCTCGTGCTCGGAATCCACCACGATGTAATCGAAGCTCTCCACGAGCTGCATCATGAGCGGGATCTTCGCGCGTTCATCCGAAAGCGTCACGTACTGGCGCATGCGCGCACGCAGGCTCTTGGCCTTGCCCACGTATATGACCGTGCCGGCAGCATCCTTCCACAGATAGCAGCCGGGCTGCGTAGGCACCTGCGCGACCTCTTCGGCGAGGCGCGCGAGATGCTCGGTGCCGGAGAAACGGGCGGCGGCACGGATGCCGACTGTCGACACGCCCGCCGTCTCCTCGCTGCTCTTGGAACCAGGATCGGAGCTCATCGACGATCCCAGCTACTTGAACAAACGACGATAGAGCTTGAGCGCACCGTCCCACACATGGTAGAGCGGCGAGAGCGGTCGGTCGAAGGTGCCGATCCACACCGTGGGCTCACCGGCAAAGAGCAGCTTGAACGTGCTCACGCCACCCTCGAGCAGGCCGTTCATGTCGTACAGCGCCGCGCCCGACTCCTTCGCTGTGCACATGGCATGCCATTTGAGCAGGTAGTTCGCGCGCAGACGCTTGCCTTCGTCCGTCACGCCTCCCCACAGCTCGAATGCTGTGCCCGAGGTCGTGATGTTCCACAAAAACGCAAGCGGCCGCCCCTCGATCTCTGCGATGAACACCTGGTTCACATCTGCGCATGCCGAGAACGCCGTGCGGTAGTACTCGTCGGAATGGAGGAAGAACTCGTCGGTCTCGGCGGTGTGGTGGTAGATATCCATGATCGCATCGAGGTCGGCCTCGGTCGCGCGGCGAACCTCCACACCGGAGCGACCGGCCTTGCGAATGTACTGGCGCGCCTTCTTGGAGTGAAGGCCGGCCATGATCTCGTCTTCGGTAGGAGCGAGGTCGATGGTGGCCGTGTTGGGCAACGTGATCTTTTCGGCAGGCTCCCACGGGGCAGGCATCGTCACCTCCTGTGCGGTGACGGCAGGCTCGATCTTGAGCGATACGGCAGAGACGTTTGCACGGCACCACGCGGCGACATCGTCGGCGACCTGTGGGACATCCGCCGCATGGTCCGTTACCGGCCCGCGCGGGGCATAGCAGATGTGCCCGAACGGCCAGGGGAGCTTCCGCACGAGCACCTGGCAGGCACCTTCGAACGAGCCGTCGCGCTCGACCACGATGCGCCGAGCCGTCCAGGAGCCCGTGCGCTCCTTGAGCTCGCCCCAACCCCATGCCTGCATGGGATGACCAGCATGCGCATTGACGATCTCGTCCCACGCCTGTGCATCGGTGACCTCGCGGTATTCAGCCATGAGTCTCCCGTCTCTCCTCGTTTTTTCCAATCGCTTACTCTATCATGTCGGCCGTTGCCGAACGCTCCCTTGCACCAAGATGACACATTGGTATAATAGGTAGCCGCACATGCCGATGTAGCTCAACGTTAGAGCACCGGTCTCGTTTTCCGGGGATGCAGCGTTCAACTCCTGCCATCGGCTCCAGCAGTCTCTTCGCGCCGCCTTCGAGCGGCGCTATTCGTATATGTCCCAACGCATCATTTCCCCAGAAGGGTTTTCGCCGAACGATTCGCTATAATCCCTGCCACACGAGCCGTCTACTGAACCGTGCGATACCGCCAGACGCTGATGCCCTCGCCGCCGGAGGTGGTCTCGCCCAAGCTCTCCACCTGCTCGGCCGCGACCTTTGAACCGGAATGCTCGGAGAGGTAGGTCGCGATCAGCTCGGCCTGGTATGCGTAGCTCACCGTGACCATATCATCGGCATCCACCAAGTTGAGCAGGAAACCCTCGCGCGTAAGCCCCACGCGCGCGAGGAACGTCTCCCACGAGGGGGTGTAGTACTCGTACCCGCCGATGAACACCGCGTTTTCCGGCTGCTCCCAGGAATCGAACGAGATGATGTCGTCGTTCATGACGATGCCCTGCGTATTGGTGAAGAGCACGAGCTCGTCTTCGTGCGCAGCGAGATACGCCTCGGCGCGCGGCGTGAGGTCGTTCGCGAGCGACGCCTGTAGCGGTCGCACATAGGTGAGGCAGAGCAAACCGAGCGCGCCCGCGTACGCGACCACGCCGAGCACGGGTACCACGCGGCCGAGGAATGTCCCAAGCCGATGCGCGGGCTCATCGTCCTCCCCCTTCGTCGGAATGAGACAGCACACCGCAAGCGCGAAGAGCGCCACCACGAAGACGGGGAGGAACACGTGGATCTTGAGGCGGGCACGCAAGAAAATGACGAGGAACTCGCAAACCGCGATGATGGGAATCGAAAGCGCTAGCGCGCACGCGCCCGCGGAAAGTCGCCGAGCAGCGCAGATGAACCCCGCCGTGGCGAAGAGCACCACCACGAGCCCGAACACGTATGCCGTAAACGATATACGGGCGACGATGCCCGAAAGCATCGTTTGAATCCCGTAGTCTTCGACCACCGTACCGACGCGCTGGAAGGTGTCGAGCGAGTAGGTATCCGCATCCACGAAGAGGAACTCGTAGATCATATCAACGTCCGTTTGGGAGAGCTCGGGAGCGACTTCCTGCACGTCTGCATAATCGACCTCGGGATAGTCGGCGATGGCTTGCGCCGCTTTGAACGTCTGCTCGAACTCCTCCCATCCCGGCGTGACCCGCCAGGCGATGATGCCCGCCGCATAGGAGACCACCACCGCCGCGATGACACCCATGGCAAATGCCATGGTGCGGGCGTTGCGGTTGCATATAATCGCCCACACGAGGAAGGGCACGAAGAGCGCGATCGCAGCGAAGCCCGACTCCGGTCGCAGCGAGAACCCCTCGACGATGAGCGCGAATGAGAGGACATCCGAGGCGCGGAACCCGCGCGGCCTGCAGAACGCCGCCCGCCGCAGCACGAGCGCAACGCCCGCCGCGGTGGCGACGAAGGCGACGATCGTATAGGTGAGGTACACCGTGACCATGACCTCTGCGAGCGCGAGCGCGACGGCTAAAAACACCTTGAGCGGCGTCGCTGCGCGGGATGAGAGCACCACGACCCCCATCGCGGCGCTCGAGATCGCGATGAGCGCGAGAAGCGCCACGGGGAACCACGGAACGGCAGGGATCAATGCATAGAGCCACGATATGGGAGCGCTGAATGCCACGAGCGAGTAGAGCATGAGATAGCCGGGCGTGTCGAAATACGCGCCACGTGCGTAGAGATCCTGCATGAAATCGTCCGGCATGGCGTACTTCGGCATCTGGATAAGGCAGACGAGCGCCACGATCGCCACAGCTACGGCGATGCACGCGGCGACGACGCTCCATTCTGCACGGGAGGGCTCTCCCTCAGCAGTCTGAGTCTTCATATGCTTTGCCGTCTGCACCATACTTTGCTCCCTCGAACGCTTGCAGCATCATACAACAGCATGCAGACGGGATCCGCGGCAAACCCGTTCGAACCGCAAGCCGAAGGACTGGGATGCAGGCTAAACCCAGCGGATGCGTCGACAGGGCAAGACGATGCCGTCATGCACCGCCATCTCGCGCGGGACACTTTGGAAGATTCGGGTAATTCAAGGGGTTTTTCGCCAGTAGGCTATAATCGCAGGCGACTGAACGGCCGCTCGGCCGAATATCATCCATCTAGCTACGGAGACCACATGCCTGCTTCCGTCACGCCCACACGCACCGATTTCATCCCCGTCGTCCTGGGCGGCGATATTGGGTCGTACGCGCTCATCCGCGAATTCCACGAAGCCTACCACATCAAGAGCATCGCCTTGGGCCCGGGTTTCATCGGCGCGATCACCCACTCGAAACTCGCTGAGCTCCGCTTCATCGAAGCCTATACGCCGGAGCTTCTGCTCAAAGCGCTCGAAGAGGTGCACGCCCAGCATCCAAGCAAGACAATCGTGCTCGTCGCGAACACGGACCCGCTCATCGAGACGCTCGAAGAGCTCCATGCCGATCTGCCCGAATATGTATCATGCACCATCCCGCCGCGAGCCGCGTTCGATGCCGTATGCGACAAGGGCACCTTTGCCGAGCTTTGCCGCAAGCACGGGCTCGAGGCACCGCGCACCGAGGTCGTGCATCTCGCCGGAACGGAGCCCATCGCGCCCTCCGCGATCCCCTTCCCCGTCGTGGCCAAGCCCGCGGTCTCCGCCGGGTACTACGACACGTTGCTCAAAGGGTTCAAGAAGGTGTACTTCGCGACTGAGCAGGCCGAGCTCGACGAACTGTGGCAGGGACTGCGAGCATCGGGTTTCACCGGCGACTTCCTCGTCCAGGAGCTCATCGGCGGCGACGACACCTACATGGACTCGCTCACGCTCTACATCGGCCGCGACGGACGCCCGCGCCTGCTTGGAGCGGCGCAGGTGCTCCTCGAGGACCACGCGCCCGCGATGCTCGGCAACCCCGTCGCCATGGTCATTCGCGAGAAGCCCGAGCTTTGGGAGCGTGCCTCCGCGCTCTTGGCCGACGCAGGCTACCGCGGCTTCGCGAACTTCGACGTGAAGCGCGACCCCGCCACGGGGCGCGAGGTGTTCCTCGACTGCAACCCGCGCATGGGTCGCAACTCCTACTACAACGTCGCCGGCGGCGTGAACCCCATGGAAGTGCTCGTGCGCGACGCGCTCGACGATACCGGCGACGAGGTGCGCATCGCCAAGAACCCTGCGCTCTACACCCTCGTTCCCTGCTCGCTTTTGCGTCGCTACGTCCGCGACAAGGCGCTCCTGGCCGAGGTTGACGACCTCATCCGCCAAAAACGCGTCTTCGATCCGCAGCGCTATGCGCACGACCGAGGGCTCCGTCGCATGATCGACGTCGAACTCACGGAGAAGAACCAGTTCAGGAAATTCGCACGCTATTATCCCGAGGCGACGGACACCTCGTTCTAGAGAACCGGGCGGAGCCGCGGCCATGCGCCGCCGTACCCGCCTCTTCGAGTGAAAGGCAGCAGCCATGGCGCAATCGAATACCACCGGAAGCGCGCTCGTACACCTGCGCGAGGCGCTCGCCCAGCGCACCGGCACCCGGGCATGCGATTGGCACCTCGTCTTCAAAGCCCGCTACGGCATGCGCGAGGTCTTCCGCACCCTCCGCGAGGTGCGCGGAGAAGGGTGCGTGGTCACGACGCTCTTCACCGGCTGCACCGCGGCGGACTCCATCGTGGCGTCTGGTCTCGCGCCCGCATACGCCGATATCGATCCTGCGACGCTCACCGTCGACGCTCAAGCGCTTGAGGTGGACGAGGATGTGCGCGCGGTGATCGTGCAGCACTCATACGGCATGATCGATTGTGCCAAGACCGCTGCGTGCGCCGCAAAGGCCCATGCCGCCGGGGCGCTTCTCGTCGAGGACAGCGCTCACTGCGTTGCCCGCATGGCGCGCGACGCCGCAGGCAAGCCCATCGCCGACATCTCCATCCATTCGATGGGCATCGAGAAGCAGCTCGGCGTGGGGTTCGGCGGAGCGATCTGGGTGAACCCCGCCATGGACGATGCAGGCCTCTACGCCGCGCTCACCCGCGCCTTCGAGACGCTGCCGCCGCTTCCCGAGAAGATCGACGCCGCCGTTCGCCGCTATCGCAATCAGAACCGGGTACTCGCGCATCTTCCGCGCGCCGTGAGCGGGCAGGCGAGGGCGCATCTTGCCGCAACAGGCCGCCTTGAGCTGCCCGTTGCGGACATGGAACGCCGCGGCCGCCTCCCCTATCCGTCTTACCTGCCGAGCGAGTGGATCGCGCAGAGGATTCTCGACGGCCTCTCTTCGCTCAACGAGGACGAAGCGAATCGCATCGCGTGGACGAAGGGCTACCTCGAGGCGCTGGAGGGGCTTAACGGCATCGAGATCCCCGAGGCGGCACGCACCGTCGCTCGCGAGCAATCGCTCATCCGCTTCCCTATCGTGCTTCCCAGCGAAGCCGCAGCGGATCCGCTCATCGCGGAGCTCCGCGGCAGCCACCTGTATTGCGTCGACTGGTACCGGATGCCGTTCTACCCCGGTGCATTCGAGCTCGCACCCTATAACATGTCAGAAGGCGATCCGCGCTACCAAGACTTCTTCAAGCGCTACGGCGGCATCGTGGGGCTTCCCACCGATATCGACATCGCGCGCCTACCCGATGCGGTCGAGATCGTCCGCCGCCACATCCAAGCATAAAACCCGCTTTCTGCGCAGCCCATTCGATCTCGCCGCACCGTCTCCCATCATGTTCTCAATTAACAACATGATGGGAGGCAGCCCGGTCGACGCTCCAACCTAAGCCCGCTTGAGCAGGCGGGAGATGCGGCGGAAGATGCCATCGAAGAAGGGTGATTCAGAGACGCCCATCATATACGCGACGCCGAACGACGCCACGATAGCCGGAATGCCGGCCCCCGCAACGAACAGGATGCCCATGAGCGTACCGCTCGGCTCACCGAGAACGAAGGTGAGCACGTGGAGCACAACCCAGCCCACGGCAGAGCCCAGAATGCCGAAACCGAAGGCGCGGAGACTCGGCGCCACGATGGAGCGCAACCCGAATGCGCCGATCTCGCGGCGAATCGAGATGAGCGAGATCACATCCACGGCGAAGAAGAGGAATGTCGAGCTCAACGGCACGACGTAGAGCCCGTAGATCGGCGTGAGCACGATGCAGAACGCCACTTGAATGACGGCGGCAACCACGCTCGCAACCATGTAGATCTTCATGCGCATGAGCGACGAGCACACCTTCTGCAGATACGTCGACACGCCGTAGAACGGCAGCGCGAGCGACTGCACCTGAAGGTAGGTTGCCGTGAGCATCGCGTCCTCCGCATCGAGACCGCCAAGGATCGCGACGAGGTAGGGAGCGAACGTCATGAGCAGCAGCATGCAGGGAATCGTGGTGAAGCCGACCTTGCGGATGCCCGAAGCGACCGTGCGGCGGTACGCATCCATGCGCTCGGCGACACGGTAATTCGAGAGCTCGGTGAACAAGGCTGTGGTGATGGGGATCACGAGGATGGAATAGGGCAGCACGTACCACACGCGCGCATAATACGAGATCGCGGCGCCGTTTGCGGTGACCTGGAGCGCACACGACGACTGCACGGCGTTCGTGGGAAACGACGAGAGCATGATGATGAGCGTGGGGAGCCCGATGGTGAGCGTCTCTTTGATGGCCGGATCGTGCAGATCAACCCGGAACCGCAGGCGAACGCCGTGCCTGCGCAGCGCAGGCAGCTGGATGAAGACCTGCGCCGCAACGCCGAGCGGATTGCCAACAGCAAGGATGATGAGCCCCTCGAGCCAACCCACGACGCCACCCTTCACCAAGAAGGCATAGAGCGAGAACGAGGCGATGGTGATGACGTTGTTCACGATGGGAGCCGCGGTGCTCCACCAATAATCGCGCTCGGCGTTGAGCACGCCCGAGATCACCGACGACATGCCGTAGAGGATCACCTCGAAGGCAAAGAAGCGGAAGAACCAGACCGCGAGCTCGAAATCAAAGGCTGCATCCGCCCCTGCAGACTGCGTCCACACGATGGGCGCGGCGAAGATGAGGCAGGCCACGGAAAGGACGCCCATGACGATGAGGACGAGCGAGAGCAGGTTCGAAGCGTACGCTGCCGCCCCCGTACGGCCGAGCTTGCCGCGCACCGAAAGATATACCGGTAGAAACGACGTGATGAGCATGCCACCCATGACGAGCTCGTACAGCATGTTCGGCAGATTCGAGGCGACGGTATAGCAGCTCGCCACCGACATGAGTGCGCCGGAAAGGGCGTTCGCCTGCGCCATCGTGCGACCGAAGCCGGTGATGCGGCTGATGATGACGAGCAGGCTCGCGCCATTCGCCTTGCGCGATACGAGCTCCTCGACCTCTTCCTCGGACTCTTGGCCGGGAATCGGCACCGCGGTCTCACTCCTTGGTTCGAGCTCCGTCATCTTCTCCGCATACCTCCCCTATACATGACAGCGCCCCCGTCAACCGAGGGCGCTGATCCGAATCGAGCTGCGCGCGGGCGCCGCCAGCCTTATACCGGCGAGCCGCCGCCGGCGAAGTTTCCGCCCGTGTAGAGCGTGCTCACCACGACGCCAACACCCGGCGAGGAAGCATGGACATACTGTCCGCCACCGATATAGATGCCCACGTGGTAGATCGCACTACCGCTGCCGCCATGGCCCCAGAAGACGAGATCGCCCGGCGAAAGGTAGCTCGTGCTGTACACGAGATGGCCTTTCCCCGCCACGATGTTGTACTGAGCCTGCGAGGAGTGGGTGATCGAGATACCCATCTGGCCGTAGCAGTAGGTCACCAGGCCGGAGCAGTCGAATGTGTTGGGTCCTGCGGTCGCAAACACGTAGCCCTTCCCCTTCTGCGCGAGCGCTATGTCGACCACGCTCGAGGGCGCATTGCCGGAATCGGTGTTCGAGGAATCATTGTTGCCGCCGCCGTTGCTGTTGCCGCCGCTGTTATCGGCATTCGAATCGCCGTTGTTCCCCTGCTCTTCGCGGTCGGCCTGCTCGGCCTCCTGACGCGCAGCCTCCTCGGCGGCACGGCGAGCTTCCTCTTCGGCAAGCTGCTGCTGGAGCTCGCTATCGAGCCCCTCGTAATACGCCTGCTGCTCGGAGACCTTCGCCTGGATTTCGGCGGTCTTCTGCTCTTGCTCTTCGACAAGCTGCTGCTGCTCCGCCTCCTGCTCGGCGAGGTCCTCGCGGCGCTGCTGAAGCTCTTCGCGCGTCGACTTGACTTCCTCGACGAGCTCGGAGTCGTAGTCGATCATGCGGTTGGCGTAGTAGAACCTCGTGACAAGCTCTTCGAAATCGGACGCGCCCACGATCACGGAAAGCGGGCTGCTCGACGTATCCTGCTTGTACGATTCGGCGAGACGCTCGGAGAGCTTCTCCTGCCCCTCTTCGAGCTTCACCTCGAGCTCGGCGATATCGTCCTCGGTCTGAGCGATCTCATGCTGCGTGCTTTCGAGATCCTGCTGGAGCTGGTAGAGCTCGTTGCTCGCAGACTCAAGCTCGTTGGCATATTGGGTAAGCGTGCTATACGCCTCATTGACCTGCGCCTGAAGCTCGCTCGAAGGGGTGGCGAGCGCAGAAACCGGGAACGTACCCAGTGCAAGAGCAGCGGAAACGAGCAGCGTGAGAGCCCGTGAGGTGTGTTTCGAGTGCATAGGGGAAGATCCTCTCATTCGCTAACAGCCATAACTATAGCAAGCACACCGAACACCGAGCCCGGGTTTGGAGATTCTTCAAGCTATAACCAAAGCACCTTCACAGAATGCCTGTGGA
Organism: uncultured Enorma sp.; assembly: GCA_905210055.1. GTDB lineage: Bacteria > Actinomycetota > Coriobacteriia > Coriobacteriales > Coriobacteriaceae > Enorma. Next base: position 10,486 of record CAJLVH010000051.1, read on the forward strand.
CAAGATCCTATCGCGTGATCGCGGCGACGATGGCGCCGGTGAACGCCACGAGGTCGTCCGGCGCGACGGCGAGCCGCACGCCGCGCCGGCCACCGGAGATGTAGATTTCGTCCCACAGCTCGCAGGTCTCGTCGATGATCGTGGGGAAGCGCTTCTTCATACCTATGGGCGAGCATCCCCCGCGCATATAGCCCGTCACCGGCACAAGGTCGCGCACGTGCATCATGCTGAGCGCCTTCTCCCCCGCCACGGAGGCTGCGCGCTTAAGATCGAGCTCTTCGGCAACGGGTATGCAACACACCACATGACCGCCGCTGGGCTTCTCGGTGACGAGGGTCTTAAAACCTTGACCGGGATTCTCGCCGAGCTGCTCGGCGACATGGATGCCCGAGAGATCGCTCTCATCGACCTCGTACGTTTGAACCTCGTATGCGATGCCCGCGCGGTCGAGCTCGCGCATGGCGTTCGTCTTCTGCAGCTTCTCCCGTTTGGCCATGGACGTCCTTCCCCGGTATATGCAATCGCCCCGTTCCCGCCATTTGGGACGGAGGTTATTGGCTGGTGCTTCCCCGTCGCGTGCAATCAACCCCGCGACTTGTTTACATGGCGCGGTTTTCGCACACGTTACTTTGCCTGGCGGGCACGGTCACGTTCCAGAATGGGCGCTAGGAAGCGACCCGTGTAGCTCTCTGGGCAGGCGGCGACCTGCTCAGGCGTACCCGAGACCACGATGCGCCCGCCGCCGGAGCCGCCCTCAGGCCCCAGGTCGATGATGCGGTCGGCCACCTTGATCACGTCGAGGTTATGCTCGATCACGAGCACCGTGTTCCCCGCGTCCACCAAGCGTTGAAGCACGTCGATGAGCTGGCGCACGTCCTCGAAGTGCAGGCCCGTGGTGGGCTCGTCCAGGATGTAGAAGGTCTTGCCGGTCTGGCGGCGGTGCAGCTCCTTGGCGAGCTTCACGCGCTGCGCCTCGCCGCCGGAGAGCGTCGTGGAGGA
>CAJLVH010000052.1 GCA_905210055.1 uncultured Enorma sp.
CGCGGCCGTTGCCGCAGGCGTACGCGTGGGAAAAACGCATCGCGCGTAATCAAACCGGAACATCTTCTTTTCCGCTCCTGAAGGACGGTCTCGAAGCGCTACCATAGATTTCGTAAAGAACACCTTGGGCGAGCTACGAAGAGAGGTGATTCTATGGCAGAGCGTACCGAGACCGTCCTTGCCTCGCGAGCGAAGACCGCGGCAAGCATCATCAAGAAGCTCGAGCAACATGGTATGGAAGGCCACTTTTGCGCTTCGCGCGGAGAGGCCGTCGAGCTCGTGCTGTCGTGGATGAAAGCGGGAGACTCCGTGACGTGGGGCGGAAGCGAAACGTTCAAGGAGTCGGGCATGAAGGCTGCGCTCGATAACGCGGGCTGCTACCGCATGGTCGATCGCACAACGGCTTCGACCCCCGAAGAACAGCGCGAGATGTGGCGCGACCGCACGAGCGCCGATTGGTTCTTCATGAGCGCGAACGCCCTCACCGTGAACGGCGAACTCGTGAATATCGACGGCAACAGCGACCGCCTTTCGCTCTTGCTTCACGGCCCCGCGCACGTGGTAGCGCTCGTGGGCATGAACAAGGTCGTCGCGGACGTGGACGCAGGCTTCAAGCGCATCCGCACCGTCGCCTGCCCGCTCAACGCCGCGCGCCTGCATACGAACACCCCGTGCGAGCTCACCGGCACCTGCGCGGAATGCCATGCCGCCGGCTGCATGTGCTGCAACATGGTCGTGACGCGCCACGCCCGCGGTGCCGGACGCGTGCGCGTGGTCATCATCGGCGAGGAGCTGGGCTACTAATCTACCTGCACAAACCTATGAAGAACCGGCCGCGCCTGACTCCCAGGCGTGGCCGGTATTGTAATGTCCCTTAGGAAAAAGAGGCAAAACGAAGGGCGCCACCGCTGCTGCGATGCCGCCCCTGTGTTCTGTACTTTGGACTCACCCCAAGCATCTCTTGAGCTTCGGCTTTCCTTCCCTGGAAGGAGCCCCCAACCGCTATAGATGCCTTCGAGCTGGTCTGCGTATCTTCGTTGGCTTCAATCCATGCTGCGACGGAAATCAACGGGTTGCTACAGGCATAGACCCCAAAAGCTAAGCCTCAAATCCGCAGGCAACGAGCCCGAACGCTTGCGGTTGATCTTCTAAACCCATTGGACTCGCCTCCTTCGGTCGTCGCTTACTTCTCTGAAGCGACCCTGTCTGTCACTCTCTTTGTTCCCGCTCAAGCAAGCGATAAACAACCGAATACGCGCACCTCGCCAACGGTAGAAAAGTGTCGGCAAGCGGCTACTGCGCAGTAGCAGCCGCGAACTCGGCGAGCACCGACGGGATGTCGATCTGCTGCGGACACACCGCCGCGCAGCTGCCGCAACCGATACACGCGCTCGGACGCTTGTCCTCGTCCATGATCTGCAGACGCATACGCGAGATGAAGTCGCCGTTACCGGTGAGTTTGCGCTGGTTGTAGAGGGCAAGCAGATCCGGAATATCGAGTCCCTGGGGGCAGTGGCTCGTGCAGTAATGGCATGCGGTACACGGCACCGTCCCCTGCGAGAGCATGCCGTCCACAATCTCGTCGAGCACGGCGCGGTCGGCATCGGTGAGCGGCCGCTCCTCCTCGAACGTCGCGATGTTCTCCTTCAGCTGCTCGAAGTTCGACATGCCGGAAAGCGTCACGCACACCTCGGGGACGCTCTGCACGAAACGGAACGCCCAGGCAACAGGCGTCTCATCCGGGCGCTGGGCTGCGAGCTTCTCCACATCCTCTGAAGAAAGGTTCGCGAGCTTGCCGCCGCGGACCGGCTCCATGACCCACACGGGCAGCCCGTGCGCACGGCACAGCGCCACCTTGCCCTTGGCATCCTGGAACTCCCAGTCGAGATAGTTGAGCTGGATCTGGCAGAACTCCATATGCTCGCCGTACGCCTCGAGGAAGCGCTCCATCACAGGAATGGCTCCGTGGGCGGAAAAGCCCACATGGCGAATGCGCCCCGCCTCTTTCTGCTTGAGCAGGTACGGCATGATGCCGTGCGCGGGGTTGAGATACTCGTCGATATTGAGCTCACATACGTTGTGGATGAGGTAGAAGTCGAAGTACTCCATGCCCGTGCGCTCGAGCTGCGCCTCGAAGATCTCCTCGACCTTATCCATGTTTGAAAGATCGTAGCCGGGAAACTTCGTGGCAAGGTAGAACGAATCTCTAGGATAGGCGGCGAGCGCACGCCCCATAGCCGCCTCGGACGTGCCGTTGTGGTAGCCCCATGCGGTATCGAAGTAGTTCACCCCGTGACCGATGGCATAGGCGACCATCTCCTCGGTCGCCGCCTGATCGATCGTGCCGTCGCCCCCGTCCAGAACAGGCAGGCGCATCGCGCCGAAGCCGAGCGCGGAGAGCTTGCACCCTTGGAAATCCTTATACAGCATGAGATGCCCCGCTCCTTCGCGGTCAAAGATTCGCCGACAACGAAATTACTTGTTCAGGAGCACGACGATCGCGACCACGATCGCCACAACCACGACTACGATGCCGACGATCGCGCCGATGAACCTCGTGCGCGAACCGCGCGTACGCTCGCGAACCGACCGCTCCACGCTCGCGAGTTCTTCGACTTCCGCAGCCTGCTGCTCACGCTCGGCGCGATCCGCCTCGAGACGCGCGGCGATGGTTTGCGTGACCTCGGGATGTGCGTGGATGTCGTTCGCCTCGTCGATGAGGGCTTGGGCGTCGTGTGCTTCTGCCTGCGCATCCTCGGCAGCCTGCTCTTGTTCGCGCTTCGCCTTCTCCTGTGCGGAAATCTGCTCCTTCATGCCGCGCTGACGCTCTGCAGCGGCATCCTTCGCCTCGCGATAGGTGTTTCGCGCCTCGTCGGCAGCGGCACTTACCTCGCTGAATGCCGCCTTCGCCTCCGCCATGGGCTTCTCGGCCTCGGAGGCAGCACGTCGTGCGTACTCGAGCGCATCGGCGAGCTCGCGCGTGATGCGCGGCAGATCCGCCGTCGCGAGCGCAAGCTCACGCTCGGCATCTGCGATCTCCTGCTCGAGTTCGCCTGAGCGCACGCTGTAGGCGGCGGAGTTGGCCGAAGGGTTGCGCTGAACCTCCACCTGTTCCTCTTTGAGCATCTTAAGGCGCGCGTCGGCGCTTTGGACCGCGGCTTGGGCGGCGGCAACACCATCCGCCTGCTCGCGCTCGGCCTTCTCGAGATTTTTCTTGGCATCGTCCAGGCGACGTTGCAGGCGGGCGCCGTTCTCACGCGCCGACGCCTCGCGCGCCTCCGCGGCATCAAGCGCCGCCTTGAGCCGCTTGTCGGTCTGGGCATCGGCGTCCTTCATCTGCTGAAGCTGCTCTTTCAAGGCGTCGATCTCTTGCTGGAGGCGATTCTGCTCCTGCACGGCGGCGGAGCCCGCCTCTGCGGCGGCATCGCGACGGGCGGTTTGGTCGGCTATGATCTGCGCGTAGTTCCCCTCGATCTCGCGACGATGCGCGAGCTCCGCCTCTTCGTTTGCGATGGTATCGTCGAGGGTCTCGAGCTGGTCGCGTGCCTCGGCATGCGCCTTGCGCGCGCTGCGCATCTCGTTCATCGCCGCGGCGCCCGTCGTAAAGAACGAGCCGACCGCCTCCACGGCAGACGCCCCCACCTCGTGGGAGGCAACCTCGTCAGGCTCCCCAGCGACGGGTTGCACGGGAGCAAGGTCGCCGGAATCGACGGGCTGCAGTCCCTGCTGGAACGTCTGGTCTTCCGTCGTCTGCTTGTTCATGTCTTCTGCCATGGTACACTCCCCCAACGCGCGTGAAGCTTCGGTTCCTTCAATGATATATGCCCATGCGGACACCGCTCGTTGCAATCGAAGTTTTTTCGCCCGTGTCAACTATCAGCGGTGCCGACAGGACGGCGCGCGCAGGCGCGGGGTGTCGCCCCGGGAGGGCTATTCGATGAACATCGCGTCGCCGAAGCTGAAGAAGCGGTAGCGCTCCGCAACGGCCTGCTCGTAGGCGTCCATGATCTGATCGCGCGTGGCGAGCGCGGAAACGAGCATCATGAGGGTGGAGCGCGGCACATGGAAGTTCGTGATGAGGCCGTCGACCACATGGTAGGTCGAGCCGGGCATGAGGTAGAGGTTCGTCGTGGCGTCCGCGCGGGCGACGATGTCGCCTGCGCCCACCACCGTCGCGGCATCCGACGCATCTTCGAAGCGGCGCGCCGTGACGGGCGGTTCGCTCACGGGAGCACCTGCCTCCCACGCGCTCTCGAGCGAGCGCACGGCAGTCGTTCCCACGGCGATCACGCGGTGCCCAGCGGCCTTCGTGGCATGCACGGCATCGACCACCTCCTGCGGCACGTGATAGCGCTCCGTGTGCATCACGTGCTCGGTGGGGTCATCCTCCTCCACGAGGCGGAAGGTGTCGATACCAACCTCGAGCTCGACCGTCGCCCAACCGACGCCCTTCTGCTTGAGGCGTTCGATGAGCTCAGGCGTGAAGTGGAGCCCTGCGGTGGGCGCGGCGGCGGAATGTTCCTCGCTCATGGCATACACCGTCTGGTACTTCTCAGGGTCGCCGGCGTAATCCGTGATGTAGGGCGGCAGCGGGACGTGCCCCGCGGCGTGGATCGCCTCATCGAGGGTGCGAGGCTCGCCCGTAGCGCCCTTGCCCTGCGGTGTGAAGCGCACGAGGCGCCCGCCGCGGCTATCGGGCACGAAGTCGACGACCTCGCCCGTAAGCACCACGGGAGCGCTTTCCGGCGCATGGATCCCGCCCGCGCGGTACTCGATCACCGCACCCGGCTTCAGGCGCTTGCCCGGGTTCACCAGGCATTCCCACACATGTCCGAGCGGGTCGATGTCCTCGCGGCGGTTGAGCAGCAAGGTCTCGGCCACGCCACCGGTCTTCGCCTTCCGGCCGATGAGCCGCGCCGGCATGACGCGCGTCTCGTTCGCGACGAGCAGATCGCCCGGCTCGAGGTAGTCGATGATGTCGTAGAAGCGACGGTGCTCCACGCTGCCGCCGGCGTCGAGCGGCACGACGTCGCCCGTGGTCGCAAGCGGTTCGCCGCGGTGCAGCACCAGCAGGCGGCACGAATCGCGCGGCTCCGCCGGTGCCTGGGCTATGAGCTCCTCGGGCAGGTTGTAATCGAAATCATCGGTACGCATGGCTACCTCGCTTTCTTATCCGGCTGAATAGCTTAGCACGGATGCCGAAGCGAAACGACCCGTTCTGAAGCGAGGTAGCCGCACGCTGCCTTTATGAGAAGAGTCGGCGAATCTCGTCGCGGCCTTCCTCGCTCGTGAAGATGATCGCCTCATCGCCCGACTCCAAGACGGTATCACCGTTCGGCACGATGAGGTTGCCCCCATGCTCCACGGCGGTCACGATGGTCTCCGCCGGGAACGGGATGTCCTTGAGGGCGAGTCCCGCCACGCGGGCATGCGCACCCACCGCCACCTGTACGATGCTGTGCTCGTCTCGACCGAGCTTCATGAGCGTGTACATGTCATGCACGTCCATGCCCTCAATCACGAAGCGCGCCGTGATTTCGGCCTGGTTCACACCCACGTCCACACCGTTCACCGCCGTGAACATCCACGCGTTCGCCGGATTGTTCACACGCGCCACAACGCGCGGCACCGCATATTCCATCTTCGCGAGCATCGACGTCACGAGGTTCGTCTCGTCCAATCCCGTCACAGCCGCGACAGCATCCGCGATGCGCACGCCCGCGCGCTCCAAGACCTCGGGATCCGAACCACTCCCCTCGATAACGGAAATGTTCGGGCATATATGACGCACGCGCTCGACGACCTCAGCGCGCTGCTCGATGACCGTGACCGCAATGCCGTCGTCCGTGAGGCGGGAGGCGAGATGGGCGCCGGTCTTGCCGCCGCCGACAATGATGACCTGCATGATTCCTCCTAATCGGTGATGCCGAGCATCTGCTTGAACTTCCTGCTGGCAGAGGTCGCCACGGCGGCGTAGATGATGTCGCCGGCGGCGAGCACGGTGCCCTGCGTGGGGATGAACGTTTCGTTATCGTGCGAGACGCTCACGATCTGCACCTCGCCGAGCGCGGAAATCTCGCGCACGGTAGCGCCGTCGAGCAGCGCCGGCACGTCCGCGCGAACCAGGCGCACATCGCCTGAGCCCACTTCGAACACGTTATCGAGGTGGTTATAGGTAAGGAGCTCGCCGATACGCGCGATGCCCCAGGCATTGGGCGAGACCGTCTGGATGTTCAAGCGACGGTATGTATCGGCCTTCGTAAGATCGTGCAGGCGCGCGATGACGCGGGGCACGCGGAACGTCGAGCGGGCGACATGCGCCACCACGATGTTCGCCTCGTCGGAACGCATGCAGGAAACGACGGCGTCCGTACGGTCGATACCCGCGCGCAGGAGCACGTCACGGTCGAGGCCGATTCCGCACACGCGCTTGCCAGGGAACGAATCTCCCAGCGCATCGAGCGCTTTCTGGTCCTGGTCGACCGCCGTGACCGAGAACCCCTGCCGCGCGAGCTTCCACGCGAGCCCCGATCCGATGAAACCCATGCCTACGATGATGACGTTCATAATCTCCACCTTTCAGATGGTGTATATCCTCAACTCTAGCGCTTCGCGGCGGCACACGCCCGCTCACGGCGGCGCAACCATGCCTTGCGAATCTCTTCGATAGCGATGACCAGCGGCGGGACGCAGCAGAGGAACGCATAATCCTGCCAGGCCAGCGGTGCGGTGTGGAACACGCCCTGCAGTGGCGGGAACGTGGTGAGAACCACCAGCAGCACCACTTCGAACACGATACCGATGAGGATGCGGCGGTTCGAGAAGAGTCCGATCTTGAATACCGAGGTGGTCTCGGTGCGGCAGTTCATGACCTGGCCAATCTGCGCGAAGATGATGCCTGCGAGCGTCATGGTCGTCGCCTGGATGTAAACCGGGTCGCTGTCGTTGCCCAAGCCCGCGAGCGGGATGCCCGGCCAGCCAGCGAGCATGTTCACCAGGAAATAACCAGCCATGGCGACGATCGAGGCCATGAGGCCGTACCACAGGAAGGCCTTCACGAGCACGCGACGGTTGAGCAGGCGCTCGTTGGGGTCGCGCGGAGGCTGATCCATGATGGTCTCCTCCGGCGGCTCGGTGCCCAAGCCGAGCGCCGGCAGCATATCCGTGCCCAGATCGATGGTAAGGATCTGCATGGTTGTGAGCGGCAGCGGCACGGCACCGCCCGAGAGCAGGTAGACAGCGTTCGGCACCGCTTCGGGCGCATTGGAGTTCAGGATGTAGAGCAGGAATTTGCGGATGTTGCTGTAGACCGCGCGCCCTTCCTCGATCGCGGCGACGATCGAGGCGAAGTTATCGTCCGTCAAGATCATATCGGCCGCCTCCTTCGCCACGTCGGTACCGGTGATGCCCATGGCAACACCGATATCGGCTTTCTTGAGCGCAGGGGCATCGTTCACGCCGTCGCCCGTCACGGCCACGATCTCGCCCATCTCTTGGAGCGCCGTGACCACGCGGAGCTTCTGCTCGGGCGCCATGCGGGCGAAGACCACTTGGCCGGCAAGCTTCTCCTTGAGCTCTTCATCGCCCATCTTCGAAAGCTCGAAACCCGAGATGACGGATAGCCCCTCACCCTCCACGATTTTCAGGCGCCGCGCGATGCTCGCTGCGGTGAGACCGTAGTCGCCCGTGATCATGACGATGCGGATACCCGCGCGATGGCACTCTGCCACAGCCGCCGCGACTTCGGGACGAGGCGGATCCATCATGACCTCGAGCCCCACGAAGGTGAGGTTGCACTCGATATTCTCGGGCGTGTAATCGCTCATGGCATCGGGGACACCCGCCTCCGCGTTCGCACCGTCGAGCGGGCGGTACGCCACCGCGAGCACGCGCAGGCCGTCGGCGGCGTACGTGTCGTTCGCCTCCATGATGCGTTGGCGGAGCTCCTCGGTCATGGGCTCGACCACGCCGTTCACACGAACATGGGTCGAAAGCCGCACGACCTCGTTCGGTGCGCCCTTCGTGAACGCGATGCGGCGCGCCCCGTCCAGCGGGTACTCAAGGGCATGCACGGTCGTCATGCGCTTGCGGCGGCTCTCGAACGGCAGCTCCTTCACGCGGGGCATGCGCGCCTCGAGCTCGGCGCGATCGATGCCGCCCTTCTGCGCGGAAACGATGAGGCACGCCTCCGTGGGGTCACCGTAGACCTCGTAGCGCTTGCTCTCCTCTTCCGGCTCGGCGAGGCGTGCGTTGCCGCAGAGCAACCCGCCTTCGAGCAAGAGCTCGAGGTCGGCATCGTCCACAGCGCGCCAGCTGCGTCCCTCGGCTTCTATCTGACCCTTGGGCGCGTACCCCACGCCGGTGATCTCGTATTCGCGCGTCGCCGTCCACAGATGGTTCACGGTCATCTCGTTCTGCGTGAGCGTACCGGTCTTATCCGTGCAGATCACGCTCGTGGAGCCAAGCGCCTCCACGGAATCGAGCTTCTTCACCAGGGCGTTCCGGCGACTCATGCGCTGCACCGCCATAGCGAGCGAAAGCGTCACCGTGGGCAGCAAGCCTTCAGGAATGAATGCCACGACCATGCCGAGCGCGAAGATGAACGACGACGCGAACGGTTCGTGCACCACGAACAGGGACAGGCAGAAGAACGCGATGCCCATGCACATGGCGAAGATGGTGACCTGCTTCGTGAGGCGGTTGAGCTGACGCGTGAGTGGGCTCTCCGCCGCCTGCATGTTCTGCGTGAGGCTCGCGATCTTGCCGAACTCCGTGTCCATGCCGATGCGAAACACCACCGCGCGGCCGTTGCCTTCGGACACGCTCGTGCCAGCGAAGACGAGGTTGGGGATCTCCGCGGCGGAAAGCCCCTCTTCGAGCACCGCGTCCGCGGTCTTGCGGGACGGGGTGGATTCGCCGTTCAACGTGGATTGATTCACCTGCAAGTCTGAACTCGCGATGACGCGCGCGTCTGCAGAGATCTTGTCGCCCTCGGCAAGGAGCATGACGTCGCCCGGCACGAGGTCTTCTGCCAGGATCTTCTGCTCCTGGCCGTCGCGAATCACCGTGGCATAGGCCGGCAGCATCTTCTTAAGCGCCTCGGTCGCCTGGCTCGCACGCGCCTCCTGCCAGAAGCTGAACACGCCGTTGATGATGTTCACGAGCCACACTGCGACGCCAAGCTCCGGGAGCCCCGCGATGAACGCGATGGTGCCCGCGACCCACAAAAGCACCGCCATGAGGTGTGTGAAGTTCGCGAGGAACGCAATGACGGGCGACTTCTTCTTTTCGCTTTGGATGACGTTTTTTCCGAAGCGCCCCTGGCGTACGGCCGCCTCGTCCGAGGCGAGTCCTACGCGCGCCGTCTCAAGTTCGCCGAACACGCCGTCGATGGGTGCCTTGCGGATGGCATCGAGCGCATCCAGATCCGTTGCGGCGACGGATGCCGGGGCACCTGAGCCCAAACTGCTTCCCATGAAACCTCTCCTTCCCTGATCGCGGAGTGCCGGCAGCACATCCGCGATTGCGAAAGCATCTTAGTCACGGGAAAAAGCAGCTTCAAGGGGTTCGGCCATATCTTTGTGGCATCTTAATGCCCGGCTGCGCAGGGTGCCCGATCTTGCCGTTCAAGCCTTCGGGCGTCGCACGAAGGCGTGCGCGCTCGACTTTCGCGGCAACCTCGGGCACCCTGCGCAGCCGGGCGGGGGTGCCTGGTGCGATTGCAGCTTTACAGCCGTTGCATACGGTAGCCGACGCCTACATGCGTCTGAATGAGCTTCGGTTGCGACGGGTCGCGCTCGATCTTCTTCCGAAGCGTCGCCATGAAGACGCGCAGGCTCGCGATGTCGGAGTCCCACGACGTGCCCCAAATCTCGTGCGTAAGGTACGTGTGGGTGAGCACCTTTCCCACGTTTTTGCACATGAGGACGAGCAGTTTGTACTCGATGGGCGTGAGATGCAGCTCTTCACCGTTTAGATACGCGCATCCCGCCGCATAGTCCACGTGCAAAGGACCGTTCTCGAACACGCTCTCGCCCGGGTCGTCACCGAGCGACATGCGAGCACGTCGCTGCCAGGCACGCACGCGAGCGAGAAGCTCTTCCACGGAAAACGGCTTCGTGAGATAGTCGTCCGCTCCCGTATCGAGCGCTTCGATCTTGTCCGCTTCCTCGATGCGCGCCGAAATCACGATGATCGGCACGTTCGACCATGAGCGCAGCTTCTTGATGACGGCGATGCCGTCCACATCCGGAAGACCCAAATCGAGCAGGACAAGATCTGGGCCATGCGATGCCGCCTCGAGAATCGCCGCCTCGCCCGTGGCGGCGGCCTCCACGTGGTAGCCATGCATGGCAAGAGCTGTCGCGATAAGACGGCGCACCGCCGCATCGTCCTCTACCACGAGGACGGAGAGCGTCCCCGCGCTGTCCGCACCGGCCGTTGAAGCTAGCTTCGGTTCCTTATCCATGGATTGCGACCTCCTCTGCGGGAAGCGTGAACGAAAAGACAGCACCATGGGGCACGTTGTCGTGCACCTCGATGGCGCCACCGTGCGCCTCGACGATGGAACGGCAGAGCGCGAGCCCTAATCCGAAGCTCCGCTGCGCATCTGCGGGACGCTCCGCCTTCGCACCGGAATAGAAGCGATCGAACACATGCGGCTTGTCATCGTCCGCCACGCCCGGCCCGTCGTCTGCGACCGTCACACGCACGAGCGCCCCTTCGCGCCGAGCGTACAACCGGATGGTCGAACCTGCCGGGGTGTACTTGATGGCGTTACCCACGAGGTTCGTGAGCACCTGGATGATGAGGCTTGCGTCGATGCGCACGAGGAGTATCTCGTCCGCGGGTTCGATGACAATGTGGTGCTCGCCCGCTTGGTTCGCGAGATGTGACACCGCCGCTTCGAAGATGTCATCGATGAGCTCGGAGTTCAAGGTGAGCTTGATGGTGCCTTCGTCGAAGTGCGTGATGGTGAGCAGGTTTTCAACCATGTCGATGAGCCAAAGCGAGTCGTGGTACACATCGTCCAGCAACGCGCGGCGCTGCTCGGGCGCAAGGCGACCGGAATCATCGCGTAGAATTGCTGCCGCACCCGAAATCGCCGTGAGCGGCGTACGGAGGTCATGGCCGAGCGAGCGCAACAGATTTGCTCGGAGCTGCTCGTTGCGCGCAAGCACGGCAGCCTCTTCACGCTCGCGCGCCTCCCGTTCTCGGGCGAGTTCGAGCGCGCACTCGCCGATGATCGAACGAGCGATGGAGAGCTCGAACGAGTCGATATCGCGCTCGGCAGCACGAATACCGACCACACCGAATGCCTCATCATGCGTGCGCACGGGCAGGAATATGCCGTCTCCCATGGGAATGGAAACGATTTCTGAAGCCTCGGCAGACACGGGCGGCGCAGGGGCG
>CAJLVH010000053.1 GCA_905210055.1 uncultured Enorma sp.
CAAGACGAGCCACGCGGCCGTTATCGCCCGTGGCATGGGCGCGCCCTGCGTCTGCGGCGTCGAAGCTATCCATATCGACGCGGTGGCGAAGGAGGCTCACGTCGCCGGTACGGACGTCGTGCTCCACGAGGGCGACATCATCTCGATCGACGGCACGCAGGGCATCGTCGTTCTTGGCGCCGTGCCGCTCGTCTCCGTCGAGCTCACGGGCGACCTCGAGACGATTCTTACTTGGGCGGACGAGATTCGTCTCGAAGCGGACAGCACGCACCCGTACCATGTGCGCGTGAACGCCGACAATCCCGAAGACGCCGAGCTCGCGCTTGGCTTCGGTGCCGAGGCCATCGGCCTGTGCCGCACGGAGCACATGTTCCTCGGCGACCGCAAGCAGCTCATTCAGGACTTCATCTTGAGCGACGACACCCGGGTGCGCGAGGACGTGCTGGCTCGCCTGCTCGCCGTCCAAACCGAGGATTTCCTCAAGATGTTCCGCGTGATGGATAACCGCGAGGTTGTGGTACGTCTCATCGACCCGCCCCTGCATGAGTTCCTCGACGCCCCGCGCGAGCTCGAAGTCTATCTCACCAAACGCGAGGCAGCTGGTGCGCCGGAGGAGGAGCTCGCCGGGCTTCGTGCGCGCCTGCGCCGCATCGACGGCATGGCGGAGATGAACCCCATGCTGGGTCTTCGCGGCGTGCGCCTCTCCTTCGTCTTCCCCGAGCTTCCGCTCATGCAGGTGCGCGCCGTCGCGAGCGCCGCGGCAGCGCTCATCCGCGACGAGGGGCTCGTGCCCAAGCCCGAGGTCATGGTGCCGCTCGTGGCGCTCGCCTCAGAGCAAGTGCAGATGCGCGCCGTGTGCGAGCAGGTCATCGACGAGGTGGCAGGGGAGTACGGCGTTGCCCTCGACATCCCCGTGGGCACGATGCTCGAGCTCCCGCGCGCCTGCATCACCGCCGACGAGATCGCACAAGACGCCGACTTCTTCTGCTTCGGCACGAACGACCTCACGCAGACGACGTTCGGCTTCTCGCGCGACGACGCCGAATCGAAGTTCATCCCCATCTACCTGCACAAGAAGCTTCTGGACGTGAACCCCTTCGAGACGATCGATAAGGGCGTCCTCGAGCTCGTGCGCATGGCCGTGGAGAAGGGCCGTTCGGTGAAGGCGGACATGCACAACGGCGTATGCGGCGAACACGGCGGCGACCCGGCGTCCATCAAGGCGCTCTTCAACGTCGCTGGTGTGGACTATGTCTCCTGCTCGCCCTATCGTGTGCCCATCGCGCGCCTCGCCGCCGCGCAGGCGAAGCTCGAAGCCGAGGCCGGTGCCGTCCATCTTGACCGCTGAAATGATAATTTCAGTACCTGGTACTGAAAGTATCATCGCCAGGCTACGCAGTGAGGATTTCCGCCCCGGGCGGAGATTCTCACTTGCGGCCTGCTGCGATATGCGTATAATGACAACGTTTGTCAAACCCATGTGTCGGTCTTCGGATGCGGCACCTCTGGATTAGAGTAAGGAATCGAAATGGACTACATCCGCGCAATCGAGCGCCAGCAGATCCGTGAGGACATCCCGCAGGTCCGCGTCGGCGACAACGTTAAGGTGCACTATCGCATCAAGGAAGGCGACCGCGAGCGCATCCAGGTCTTCCAGGGCGATGTCATCCGCATGAGCGGCGGCTCCTCCCGTGAGACCTTCACCGTTCGCAAGATCTCCTTCGGTGTGGGCGTTGAGCGCACCTTCCCGCTTCACAGCCCCAAGATTGCTAAGCTCGAGGTCGTGCGCCATGGTCGCGTTCGTCGCGCCAAGCTCTACTACCTGCGTGATCGCGTGGGCAAGGCTGCGCGCATTCCCGAGAAGCGCTAGTCACTCGCAATGCGTCTTGCACAGGCCGTCCTCTGGGCGGCCTTTTTCGTCTCGGGCCTTTGCGCGTAGCACGGAGCGCGCTCAACGCCTTGGTTGGAGCGCGCGCTTGCAAACAAGATCGCTGGATATAGCACGCGGGATGAGATAACGTGCGTCACACGTCATCTGCGCCGGTTAGGATGATTCTGCATGGCAAACCAAGTTCATACCGTTTCAGCTGCCGAGGTCGCAGCGCGTTTCGCGAGCGCCACGCTCGACGAGTTCGCAACGCTCCGTGAGCGCTATGCCACCGATCCGCGCAAGCAGGTGCAGCAGGCGCTTGCCCGTGCAGAGCGGCGCCTCGCACGTGAGCAGGCCGAGGGCACACGAGTCGAGCGCATGTATGAGGAGATGTACGAGCTCGGCGGCGACGGCCTCATCGTCGGCGTGGATGAGGTCGGCAGGGGGTCGGTCGCAGGACCGCTCACCGTCTGCGCTGTTGCCTTACCTCGCGATCCCATCGTGTGGGGCCTGAACGATTCGAAGAAGCTTACGCCTGCACGGCGCGAGGTACTCGCTGCGCGCATCGCTGAGGTCGCGATCGGCATCGGTCTGTGCCATATTCCTGCGGCGCGCATCGACGAGGTGGGCATTGCCTCTGCGCTTCGCGAGGCGGTGGCGGGCGCCGTGCGCGACTCCGGACTGGAGCCGGATTGCGTGCTCATGGATGGTAACCCGCTTCATGCCGTACCCAACGAGCGCGATGTCGTGCACGGAGATGCGCGTATCGCCTGTATCGCCGCGGCGTCGATCGTCGCCAAGGTGACCCGTGACGCCCATATGGTCGAGCTCGATGCCCTATATCCCGGCTATCACTTCGCCGAGTCGAAGGGTTATGCGTCACCCGAGCACATCGAGGCGATTCGCGCCTATGGGCTCACCGATGAGCACCGCGTAAGCTTCTGTGGAAACTTTTTGGAGAACGAACGACTCTTTTAGCGCTGGTATGCGATTTGCCACATGCAAGCCGCTCCAGTGAGCAAGGCGAATGCGCGCAGTGCCGGCCTTGTTTTAGATTTTGGCAAGCATTGTGCCAGAACCCTTGGGATTCGTTTTAGATGACCCGTGGATGATAGCTCCTACCCAGCAGGAAGGAGCAATCATGGCGAAGAAGGCGAGCGAACAGGAACATGCGCGGCAGGGTACGGGAAAACCCGGCGTACGCGGGAGAGCGACACACAAGCGCCGGAAAGCGAAGCTTGATCCCGCGCACCTTTCCGACGACCTCACGCCACATGAAATCGGTGTCCTAGGCGAGGCCATCGCCGCAAGCTACCTCGAGGACCGTGGGTATGAGGTCTTGGAGCACGGATACCGTTGCCGCGAGGGAGAGGCGGATCTCATCGCCTACGATTACGACTCGAACGAGGTCGTGCTCGTCGAGGTGAAATCGCGCCGCGCGCGACCGGGTGAGGACGTGCGACCAGAGGAGGCTGTCGACGGGCGCAAGCGCGCTCGATATCGCAGGATCGCCTCGTGCTACGTCATGGATCGCTTTCCGGTGCTCTCCATTCGGTTCGATGTGGTGAGCGTCGTCTTCTACACTGGCAAGGATGCCGGCATCACGCACTTCTTCAGCGTGTTCGACTGGGAGGTATCCTGATGCCGGGTCAAGTCTTCGCCGTGCACGCGGCTTGTCTGCGTGGCGTCGAGGCGGTGCCCGTGACCGTCGAGGTCACGCTCGGCGGAGGACTCCCGTCGATCGCGATCATCGGCATGCCGGATTCTACCGTTCTCGATGCGCGTGGGCGCATACGAGGAGCGATGCGGAGCGCAGGCTTCGAGGTTCCAAGGCAAAGCATCACCGTGAACCTCGCGCCAGGCGATATGCGCAAGACGGGATCCGGGCTCGATCTTCCCATCGTCATCGCCATCCTTGCCCTCTCAGGCCAGATTCCCCTCAACGGTTTGGACGATTGTCTATTCGTAGGCGAGCTCACGCTCGACGGTTCGGTGAGTCCGGTGAGGGGTTCTATCGCCTACCAGGTTCTTGCTCGAGATCTGAACCTTCGACTCATCGGGGCGCCTGAGCTTGCTGCACTCTCGCTGCCTGGGTGCTCGTATGGCTTGCTCGCGCATATATCGCGTCTCCGTGCGGGCGTCGATACTGCCGTCCGTTGTAGCGGATGTTTCTGCGCACGAACGACCCCTGCTCGAGCTCGATTTCGCCGATGTCGTCGGTCAGGAGACGGCAAAGCGAGCTATGGCCGTCGCAGCGGCGGGAGAGCTGGGTATGCTTATGGTCGGTGCACCTGGTTCTGGTAAGACGATGCTCGCCAAACGCATGACGACGATCCTGCCTAAGCTGTCTGTCGACGACCAGCAGGAGGCATTGTGCATCCATTCGGTCGCAGGTGAAGATATCGAGGAGCTGTTAGCAGGCCGGAGGCCGTTTCGGAGTCCTCACCACAGCATCTCTGTAGCCGGTCTCGTAGGCGGCGGAAGGCCGGTACGCCCGGGAGAGATCAGCCTTGCGCATGGCGGCGTGCTTTTTCTCGATGAGCTCGCGGAGTTCCCGGCGCATGTCTTGCAGACGCTTCGCCAGCCCATGGAGGAGGGGTGCGTGCGCATCGTGCGTGTCGACGGCATGTACCTGTTTCCCGCCTCGTTCCAGCTCCTTGCCGCGAGCAATCCCTGTCCGTGTGGGTATCTGGGCGATCGTGAAGTTCCCTGTTCCTGTTCCGCTACTGCCATCGAGCGCTATCGCGCAAAGCTCGCAGGACCTCTCATCGACCGTATCGACATCGTCATCGATGTGTTCAGACCCGATCCGGAGCTCATCATCAAGGGGGCTGAGGGGCTCGCGACGCGCGATCTGCTTGAGATGGTCGAACGCGGTCGCGCGTTCCGGTCACACCGGGAACACGCACGGAGAGTAGGCCTGATGCACGGGAGGAGCGTGCTCGAGCGGACGACCGATGAGCTTGCATTCGACGAGGAGGCGAGCGAGGCGCTGCTCGATTTCTCGCGCCGCCTGCATATCACGGGGCGCGGTATCAAGCGCCTGAGCCGTATCGCACGCACCATTGCTGATATCGATGAACGCGAGCGCGTGATGAGGCAACACATCTTGGAAGCGGTGATGTATCGAGGAGGGGGCGTGTGAAAACCGTTAAGGTACCCCTGCGGGAACGCATTGAAATCGCACTCGGAGATAGCGCATATCCCCCTCAGCTGCTCGATCTTCCAGATCCCCCGAGCCGTCTGTATATGCGAGGGAGCACAGAGGTGCTCACGGAGCCGAGCCTTGCTGTCATCGGCACGCGCCGGGCGACTCCATATGGGTTTGCCGTAACGGAGCTCGCGGCGGGACTTGCAGCTGAGTCAGGGGTCGTCGTCGTTTCCGGCGGAGCCATCGGGTGCGACCAGTGCGCGGGCTGGGCGGCGCTCAAGCAAGGCGGGAAGCATATCATCGTACTTGGGAACGGAGCGGATGTGGTGTATCCGAGCACAAGCGCGCCACTCATCGAGGCTGCGCTCGAGCAGGGGGGTGCCGTGGTATCGATTGTTCCATGGGGAACGCAGCCAAGGCCATATCTCTTTCCCAAGCGCAACCGCGTGATCGCGGCGCTTACCCGTGCCGTCTTCGTGGGCGAGGCAGGGATGCCGTCGGGTACGTTTTCCACAGCGGAGACGGCAGAGTCGATCGGACGGGAGGTGCTTGCCGTTCCCGGCTCGATCTTCTCGCCCAATTCAAAGGGGTCGAATTACCTGCTCGGCTCTGGCGCCTGCTGCATCGCGTGCGAGGAGGATCTGGAATGCGCGCTCTCGCGCATCTTCGGCACGCTGCGGTTCTGCCATGGCGATGCCGCCGCTCCGATGTTCGATGATCCGCGCTGCGGACGCGTCATGGATGCGCTCACCGCGTCTCCCATGCGTTCCGACGAGATTGCGCGCATGCTCGGGCTCGACGCTCGCGAATGCCTGGAGTTTTTGAGCAACCTCGTCATTGATGGCCTCGTTGAGCAGCTCGTAGACGGACGATATGCTCCGACGAAAGAGGCGCTTCACGCGCGGACGGCGTTCGGCCACAATAGAAGATGACCGAACGGAAGGGGAGAGACCATGCAATTCGATACGGTTACGGTTGTTGGGGGAGGACTTGCTGGCAGCGAGTGCGCGCTTTCGCTCGCGCGCCGGGGCGTTCCGGTTCGCCTCATCGAAATGCGACCGAAGACCCCCTCTCCCGCTCATGCGACCGATGGCCTTGCCGAGCTTGTGTGCTCGAACTCGTTCAAATCCACGAGATTCGAGAGCGCGGCGGGCTTGCTCAAGATGGAGCTCCAGCGCATGGGCTCGGTGCTGCTTTCATGCGCGCGCGCGGCTGCCGTTCCCGCCGGCGGCGCCCTTGCCGTCGACCGCGAGCAGTTTTCCAGGCTCGTGGGAGAGCGGGTTGCCGCCGAGCCCTTGATCGAGCTCGTTCGCGAGGAGGTCACAGAAATTCCCGACGAGCCCTGCGTCATCGCTGCGGGGCCTTTGTGCTCGCCGGCACTTTCCTCCAGCATCCATGGGCTCGTGGGCGGGGACTCGCTCTCGTTTTTCGATGCCGCCGCACCGATCGTCGATGCCTCCACGATCGACCGATCTGTCCTCTTCAGTCAGTCGAGATACGGCGACGAGGGGACGGGCGACTACCTCAATGCGCCGTTTTCGAAAGACGAGTACGACGCCTTCATTGACGCACTCGTGTCCGCCGATCGCGTGGTGCTGCACGATTTCGAGAAAGGCGGACTCTTCCAAGCGTGCCAGCCTGCCGAGGAGGTCGCTCGCACGGGGCGCGACGCGCTTCGCTTCGGTGCAATGAAGCCCGTGGGCCTCACGGATCCTCGCACAGGACGCCGTCCGTGGGCGGCGATCCAGTTGCGCGCTGAAAACCGTGAGGGCACGGCCTACAATCTTGTAGGTTTCCAGACGAATCTTACGTTCTCCGAGCAGAAACGCGTGTTTCACATGGTGCCTGGCCTCGAGGAGGCTGAGTTCTTCCGGTTTGGTGTCATGCATCGGAACACCTTTATCGATTCCCCCCACGTGCTCGACCGCACGTTTGCGGTGCCCGGCCGGCATGTGCGCTTCGCGGGGCAGATCACCGGGACGGAAGGATACACCGAAGCAATCGCGTCGGGACTCCTCGCTGCGCTCAATACCTATGCGGAGCTTTGCGGAGAGGCTCCCGTCTCGTTGCCGCGCACGGGCGCGTTGGGATCCCTCGTGGCGTACGCGACGGATCCCGCAACTGAAAACTACCAGCCCATGCATGTGAACTTCGGACTCGTCCCCCCGCTCGATGATGGTATCAAGCGCGGTAAGCGCGACCGCTACCATGCGTATGCCGAACGCGCCTTGCGAGATCTTGATAGGTACCTTGAGACGAGGGGAGACCTAAAAATCGGGGCGGAGCGTCTTGCGTGAGCGCACATGACGCACATGATGTTGGCGAAGTTGAGCTCGATGCCCGCTTCGCCGATGCGATGGATGAGTTCATCGCCTATATCGCGCGTGTAGAGGGCTTTTCGCCCGAGACCGTGCGGGCGTATTCGAGCCACCTCGAGGCATTCGGTGGGTGGTGTGCACGGGCAGCCGAGGACGCGCTCGCGCTCGATGTCCGTGGGTTCCGCCGCTACCTTGCAGACATGAGACGCGCTGGGTATGCACCGAGCACGTGCGCCGCGCACCTTTCGTCTATCAGGTCGTTCTTTCGGTGGTGCCTCTTTGAAGGTGTTGTGGAGACCGAGGTGGCCTCTTCCATTCAGATGCCGAAGATTCCGAAGAACCTGCCTAAGACGATCGTGGCATCAGACATGGACCGTCTGCTTAACACGCCCGATAACACCACTGCTGAGGGGCTTCGCGACGCTGCGATGCTCGAGCTCTTCTATGCCACAGGAGCGCGCATCTCCGAGCTCTCCGGTCTTGATATCGAAGATTTCGATATGGGAACGCGTACGGTGAGGCTCTTTGGCAAGGGGTCCAAAGAGCGTATCGTGCCGGTGTATCGCCGGGCACTCGAGGCGCTTTGCCGCTACATCGAGCAGGGGAGACCAGTACTCCTCGAGGCTGCCGGACGTCGAGATGCAGGGGGACGGCGCCCGCTGTTCATCTCCAAGCGCGGGAACCGCATGGATGCCGCGGCGCTTCGGTACCGGTTCCGCGCCCTCTGCCGCCGCGCCGGGCTGCCTTCCGATGTGACGCCGCATGTCATGCGTCACACCTTTGCAACCGATCTCCTCGCCGGTGGCGCGGATCTTCGAAGCGTGCAAGAACTCCTCGGTCATGCGAGTCTCTCGACCACGACGCTCTATACGCACCTTACCCCCGACCGCCTCAAAACCGCCGTCAAATCCGCTCACCCCCGCACCTAACACGTCGCGCGTCGTTTTGGGGTCGGGTGCTTTTGTGTCGTTTTCGATACAAACGCAGCCGCCCCCAAAGTGACGCGCGAATGAGATGGGAATCTGGTATCATACCGACCGTTGCCGATTCGGCAGCGTCCGTATCACGCACGCGCGGCTACCTTCTCGCCGTGGTGCCCGGGCTCTGGTAGCAAAAGCCCGGGTGGTGGGGAAGGGTCGACCCCGCGCGGAGGTCAAACCACAGGAGGTTTACATGGCTACCAAGATCAACATCCGTACCCTGCTCGAGGCCGGCTGCCACTTCGGCCACCAGACCCGTCGTTGGAACCCCAAGATGAAGCCGTTCATCTTCGGCGAGCGCAACGGCATCTACATCCTCGACCTCAAGCAGACCATCATGAATGCGGACCAGGCGTACAGCTTCGTTCGCAACGCCGCTCGTTCCGGCAAGGTGCTCTTCGTGGGCACCAAGAAGCAGGCTCAGGAGCCGGTGAAGGCTGCTGCAGAGCGCTGCGGCATGCCCTACATTAACCAGCGCTGGCTCGGCGGTATGCTTACCAACTTCGTGACCATCCGCTCCCGCATCAACCGCATGGAGGAGCTCGAGACCATGGTCGAGGACGGCTCCATGGCGCTGCGCGGCAAGAAGGAGCAGTCCGTGCTCACCAAGGAGCTCGCCAAGCTCCAGGCCAACCTTGGTGGCGCCCGCGACCTCAAGGGTCTGCCGAGCGCACTGTTCATCATCGACACGAAGCGCGAGGAGAACGCCATCAAGGAAGCTCGTCGCCTGAACATCCCGGTCATCGCCCTCATCGACACCAACTCCGATCCAGATGAGGTCTTCGAGAACGGCATCGGCATCCCCTGCAACGACGACGCCATCTCCTCCGTCACGCTCATGTGCGAGCTCATGGCCGACGCTTGCATCGCTGGTAGCGACAAGCCCGAGGTCACGGTTGCCGAGATGGCCGGCGAGGAGCTCCCCTCCGAGGAGGCTCCCGTCGAGGCCGCGTCCGAGGAGGCTGCCCCCGCCGCCGAGCCCGAGGCCGCTCCTGCCGAGTAAGCAGTTCGTAATGCATCCCGTCCCGCGCTGATAACGGGACGGGCTTAACGTACCATTCACCATATACCGCTCGAAAGGAAGATTCATGGCAAACATCACCGCCGCCCAGGTCAAAGAGCTCCGCGACATGACCGACTCGCCCATGATGGAGTGCAAGAAGGCGCTCGTCGAGGCCGAGGGCGATATGGACAAGGCCGTCGACATCCTTCGTAAGAACGGCCTCGCCGCCGCTGCGAAGAAGGCCGGCCGCGCCACGAACGAGGGCGCCATCGGTTCCTACGTGTCCGAGGACGGCAAGCTCGCCGCGCTCGTCGAGGTCGCGTGCGAGACCGACTTCGTGGGCACCAACCCCAAGTTCACCGGTTTCGCCGCCAAGCTCGCCGAGCACATTGCGAACACGCATCCGGCCGACGTCGAGGCGCTCCTTGCCTCCGACATGGACGGCGAGACCGTCGAGGCCGCGCTCACTGAGCTCATCCACGTCATCGGCGAGAACATGAAGATCAACCGCTTCGCGTTCCGCACCGCCGATCACGGTGCTTGCTCGAGCTACGTCCACATGGGTGGCAAGATCGGCGTCCTCGTCGAGTTCTCCTTCGATAAGCCCGAGACCGCTCAGGCTGATGCCTTCAAGACCTTCGCCCATGACGTCGCTATGCAGGTTGCCGCCGTGGCACCCATCTGCGCTCGCCGCGAGGATGTGCCGGCCGAGACCATCGAGCACGAGATGAGCATCTACAAGGCGCAGGCTGCTGAATCCGGCAAGCCTGAGGCCATCCAGGAGAAGATCGCCACCGGCCGTCTTGAGAAGTTCTACAAGGAGGTCGTGCTTACCGAGCAGGCCTTCATCAAGGACGGCGACCTCACCATTGCCAAGTACGCTGAGAAGGTCAGCAAGGAGCTCGGTGACACCATCCAGGTTGTCGCGTTCGATCGCCTTGCGCGCGGCGACGCGTAACGGCGTATCAACATCCTTTGTATCTTTGTATAAGGGCAGCTCAACCGAGCTGCCCTTTTCTTAACAACTTGTAGAAGAATCTCGTCACCTTGGGGACGGGTGCGATAGTGCCATAAACGACACGAACGTACCCCTCACCAAGGTGACGCGCCCAAAATGTTGGTTTTGGCCGTCTACGGGCTTCATGCAAGCGCGCTCCTGCCACTTTGCTAGAATGCTATAAGTTACGACAAAAGGAGGATCTCTTGTCAGATTACCGATATAAGCGCGTGCTGCTCAAGCTCTCGGGCGAGGCGCTCATGGGCGAGGCCGGCTACGGCATCGATCCCGAGGTGACCGATCGCCTAGCGCATCAGGTTCGCGAACTGCACGACGACGGCATTGAGGTCGGCGTTGTCGTGGGCGGCGGCAATATCTTCCGCGGCATGGCCGGTGCTGCCAAGGGCATGGACCGCGCCCAGGCAGACTACATGGGCATGCTCGCCACGGTTATGAACGCGCTTGCACTCCAGGACGCCTTCGAGCGTGCCGGCTGCGAGTGCCGCGTTATGAGCGCCATCCAGATGAACGAGGTCTGTGAGCCCTACATCCGTCGCCGCGCCATGCGCCACCTGGAGAAGGGCGACGTCGTCATCTTCGCCGCCGGCTCCGGCAACCCCTATTTCACCACTGACACCGCTGCGGCCCTGCGCGCCTGCGAGATCGATGCGGACTGCCTCATCAAGGCCACCAAGGTGAACGGCATCTACGACAAGGATCCCAAACAGAACCCCGATGCCGTGCGCTTCGACACCATTTCCTACCATGAGGTGCTTGTCCGCGGCCTCCAGGTCATGGATTCCACGGCAGCCGCGCTCTGCCAGGACAACCATATGCCCATCATCGTGTTGAACATCGAGGGCGACGGCAACATCAAGCGCGCCCTCAAGGGAGAACCCGTCGGCACCGTCGTCAAGGAGGACTAACATGGCCGAGATCACCGAACGCATGGACAAGACCATCGACAGCCTGAGCCACGAGTTCGCCAAGGTGCGCACGGGTCGCGCGAACGCTAACGTCCTTTCGGACATCACCATCGACTACTACGGCGTGCCGACGCCCATCACCCAGGGCGCCGCC
>CAJLVH010000054.1 GCA_905210055.1 uncultured Enorma sp.
TGCGTTACAACCCGCATAAGGACGATACGGATCTCGGGCTCGCGCTTTCCGAGGCGGCTGCTCGCTATCCTGGTGTTTTGCTTCACGTCACGTGCCTATCTGGCGGCAATCCCGATCATGCCCTTGCGGTCTTAGGCCGCCTTGCGACCTGGCCCTATGGCGTCGAATGGATTGAAGACGGCTTTGAGGGTCGCATTTTGCAAGCGGGAATGGAATGGGCGATTACCGGTGCCCATGGGGCGCGGTTCTCGTTCGTACCGCTCAGCGCCGATGGCACCGAGGTGTCTGAGGAGGGCATGCGCTGGGAACTTGACCACGCCCGCGTTCCGCTGCTCGCCGATCTGGGCATCTCGAACGTCATCGAGACGGACCCCGCGCGCCGGCACCATCGCCTGCTGGCTCTTCCGCGTGTAAAATTACCCCAGGGACTTTTTTACATTGCCCCGTACTCGCAACGAGCTAAAGGCTCATTCACAGCGCAATGTAAAAAAGTCCCTGGGGTAATTTTACACGGGGAGCCGCAACGGCTTCGATGATCCGCTCGCGACTCCCGTAAACGCAGGGAGCGCCGACCGTATTCCCGAGCGATTCCGCAGCCAAGCGAGGGAAACGGTCGGCGCTCCCGGTCGACCCCGTTACCGCGTCAAGTTTACTGATAATCGAAGACGTCGATCCAGCTCATGAGGAACTCCTCGTTCACCTTGCGGCCGCGTGCGAGCTCGGAGGCGGCGATGACGGGCAGCCACTGGCGCACGACCTGCTTAGGCATGTCGGCGCGCTCGCAGTACACGTCGAGGTACGCCTCGGCCTGCTCCTTGCTGTTCAGCGAGAAGAGCAGGTAGGTCATCGCGACGTCGGCGGCAGCGGCGCCCTGGGTGGCATGTGCCCAGTCGCACACGGAAAGCGTGCCGTCTTCGCCCACGATCACGTTCGAGGGGTTGAAGTCGCCATGGCACACGCTCGCGCCCTTCTTGAGGCCGTCGAGGCGCTCGAGCAGGTTGTAGCGGGTCGTGGCGTTGATGGCCTCGAGGCCGTTGATCATGCGGGCGTACTTCGGTCCCTGGAGGTTGAGGAGCGGCGACGAGTAGTTGTGGATCTCGATCTGCAGATCGACGAACTGCTCGAGGTACTCGCCGAAACGCTGGGGCTCGGCCTCGATCTTCTCGGCGAGGGTCACGCCGGGAACCTTGGTGGTGATGAGCGCCCAGCCAGCCTCTTCGCCCTCAAGCTGCGTCACCTCGAGCGCACGCGGGCTGCGGATGCCGCACTCGTTGATGCGCGCGAGATTCAGCGCCTCATTGAAGACGTCGGAGACGGGCTTGGTCTCGTTGAAGACCTTCGCGATCTTATCGCCCAGGTCGTAGACGACCTTGTTGCCGCGGCGGGCGATTTCGATCTTGGAATCGGGGAGGATCATAGCGATACCATCCTTTCTTTGGGTGAACCTAGTTCCATGGTACCCATTGGCACAGAGCGCCGTCCGCAAACGAGGCGAACGGCGCTCTGCATTAGGTGAGCGAAGGGCACGCTTAGGTGCCAGCGCTAGTTACGCCTCGTAGGACTGGGGCTCGCGGCCGTAGTAGGCGTCGAGGTACAGCTCCTTGATCTCGGAAATGAGCGGGTAGCGCGGGTTGGCGCCGGTGCACTGGTCGTTGAAGGCTTGCTCGCTCATCTCGTCGAGCGTGTCGAGGAAGTACTTCTCGTCCACGCCGTACTCGGCGATGGTCTTCTTGATGCCGATGGTGTCCATGAGGTCCTCGAGCTTCTTGATGAAGTTCTCGAACACCTCGGCGTCGTCCTTGCCGGTGCAGCCGCAGTACCGGCCCATCTCGGCGTAGTCGTGCAGCGCGTGCGGGTACTGGTACTGCGAGAACGTGCCCATCTTGACGGGCTTCTCGGCCGCGTTGTAGCGCATGACGCGGGTGAGGATGACCGCGTTGGCGAGACCATGGGGCAGGTGATGGAAGGCGCCGAGCTTGTGGGCCATGGAGTGGTTCACGCCGAGGAAGGCGTTCGCGAAGGCCATGCCGGCGAGGCAGGAGGCGTTGTGCATCTCCTCGCGGGCGTGCGGATCCGAGGCGCCCTTCTCATAGGCGGCCGGCAGGTTCTCGAAGACGAGCTTCGCGGCGCGCATGGAGAGGCCCTTGGTGTAGTCGGAGCTCATGATCGAGACGAAGGACTCGATGGCGTGCGTCATGACGTCGATGCCGGAGGCGCAGGTGAGGCCCTTCGGCGCGGTCATGGCGTTGTCCACGTCGACGATGGCCATGTTCGGCATGAGCTGGTAGTCGGTGATGGGCCACTTGATGCCGGTCTCGGCGTCGGTGATGATGGCGAAGGGCGTCACCTCGGAGCCCGTGCCCGACGAGGTCGGGACGGCCACGAAGTAGGCCTTCTTGCCCATCTCGGGGAAGGTGTAGACGCGCTTGCGGATGTCCATGAAGTCCATGGCCATGTCCTCGAAGTTCGCCTCGGGGTGCTCGTACATGAGCCACATGATCTTGCCGGCGTCCATGGCCGAGCCGCCGCCGACGGCGATGATGAGGTCGGGCTCGAACAGGCGCATGCGCTCCACGCCGCGCTCGGCGTCCTGCAGGCGCGGGTCGGGCTGGATGTCGTAGAAGCAGTCGTGCGCGACGCCCATCTCATCGAGCTTGGCCTCGATGGCGCGGCAGTTGCCGTTCTTGTACAGGAACTGGTCGGTCACGATGAAGGCGCGCTTCTTGCCCATGGCGCGGCCGAGCTCCTCGAGCGCGACGGGCGTGCAGCCCTTCTTGAAGTAGACCTTCTCGGGAGCGCGGAACCACAGCATGTTCTCGCGGCGCTCCGCGACGGACTTGATGTTGAGCAAGTGCTTCACCCCAACGTTCTCGGAGACGGAGTTGCCACCCCAGGAGCCGCAGCCCAGCGTGAGCGACGGCTTCATGGCGAAGTTGTAGAGGTCGCCGATGCCGCCCTGGCTGGAGGGCGTGTTGATCACGATGCGGCAGGCCTTCATGGTCTGCTCGAAGAGCGCGATCTTGTCCTTCTGCGCGGGGTGCACGTAGAGCGACGCGGTGTGACCGGGGCCGCCGGCGAGCACGAGGTGCTCGGCCTTGTCCACGGCCTCCTGGAAGTCCTTCGCGTGGTACATGGCGAGTACGGGGGAGAGCTTCTCGTGGGAGAACTCCTCCTTCAGCGGGTCGGTCGAGGTGACCTCGGCGATGAGGATCTTGGTCTTGGCGGGCACCTCGATGCCGGCGAGCTCGGCGATCTTGGCCGCGGGCATGCCGGGGATACGGTGGTCGAGGGCGCCGTTCTTGAACATGGCCTCGCGCAGAGCCTCGAGCTCCTTGCCCTTCTTCACGAAGTAGCAGCCGCGACGCTTGAACTCGGCCTTGACGTCGTCGTAGATGGAGTCGAGAACGGTCACGGACTGCTCAGAGGCGCAGATCATGCCATTGTCGAACGTCTTGGAGTGGATGATGGAGTTCACGGCGTTCAGGATGTCGGCCGTGTCGTCGATGACGACAGGGGTGTTGCCGGCGCCGACGCCGAGGGCGGGCTTACCGGAGGAGTAGGCGCTCTTCACCATGCCGGGGCCACCGGTGGCGAGAATGATGTCGACATCGCTCATGAGCTTTGCGGTGAGCTCAAGCGTGGGCTGATCGATCCAGCCGATGATGCCCTCGGGCGCGCCGGCCTTGACGGCGGCCTCGAGCACGACCTTCGCGGCAGCGATGGTGCACTGCGCGGCTGCGGGGTGCGGCGAGATGATGATGGCGTTGCGGGTCTTCAGGCAGATGAGCGTCTTGAAGATGGCCGTCGAGGTGGGGTTCGTGGTGGGGATGACCGCGCCCACGATACCGATCGGCTCGGCGATCTTGGTCATGCCATAGGCCTCATCGCGTTCGATGACACCGCAAGTCTTCGTGTTCTTGTAGGCGTTGTAGATGTACTCGGCTGCGTAGTGGTTCTTGATGACCTTGTCTTCGAGCACGCCGCGCTTCGTCTCCTCGACCGCCATCTTGGCGAGCGGGATGCGCTGCTTGTTGGCGGCCATGGCGGCCTCGAAGAAGATCTTGTCCACCTGCTCTTGCGTGTAGGTGGCGAAGACCTTTTGGGCCTCGCGCATCTGCACGAGCTTCGCCTCGAGGGCGTCGACGGAGTCGATGGCCTCAGGGGCAGAGGATGCCTTTTTCACCATGTGTCTCTCCTTGCGTATGGTGACTTATCCTACAGCCACGATTTTAGCAAGATATTTCTCGGTGAACGGTAAGATTCCGGTAAATGGTAAATTTAAGCGTTTCAAATATTTTTAACGCTTCAATTTTTGTCAGCCTGCTGAGCAGGAAAAATGATTGCGCTTGAACGGTGACAATTGCGAGAGCGCCAGCGAATAACCGAGGCGCGACAGGACGACGATGCAAACAGAAAAGCGCGCCCCGAAGGACGCGCTTTCAAGCACAAAGATAATCCCAAGGAGAGGGAATGCTACGAACGAGCAACCTTGCCGGACTTGAGGCAGGTGGTGCAGACGTTCATCTTCTTGCGCTGGCCGTCGACCACGCAGTAGACGCGCTGGATGTTGGGACGGAACTTACGGTTGGTCACGCGGTGGGAGTGGCTGATGGAGCGACCAGCAACGGGGTGCTTACCGCAGACTTCGCAAACTTTGGACATATTCAAACCCTCCTTGGGTGGTCTGGAACTATCCGGCTGAACAAACAGATAGGAACTATAGCACAAATGAAGCAATATACGTGCAATCTTCATGAAGAGATTTTCTGGACTTGTGACCACGTCGTTCAAATGACGCCGCAGGCGCGAGATGGCGTCGTAAAGATGCTGCCCCGTCCGGCGTGAAGCGATGTCTTGGGGGATGGAATGAAGAAGATGTGTCCTGGCGAGAGAATCGCGAACTCGACGGGTTGCGTGGGCGGCGTGGGGTAGAAACACATGATGCGCGTCGCGCCTTACGGCGTGGCCTGTGGCACGCCCCTTGACGCGTATATACATATTAGTATCTGCTTCGCATCTCGGTAGGATCGCCCCGCGCATCGCACGCGGCGATACGCCGCTATCGTCGGCGGGACCACCGCCGTGCGCAGAATCGCTCGGAACCAGGAGGATGTCCGTTGAAGATCTTCAGATTCCTCAAAGGCCATGTGCTCAACCTCTTCATCGCGCTTGCGCTTCTCTGCGCGCAGGCCAATTGCGAGCTCACCTTGCCCGGTCTCATGAGCGACATCGTGGATGTGGGTATCAGCCAGGGGGGCATCGAAAGCGTCGTGCCTAACGAGATCCGCGCTGACGACCTTGCGAAACTCGAGCTTTTCCTCACTGAAGACGAAGCGGCTCAGGTCGAGGCGGCGTATAGCGAGGGCACCGGCGAAGAGGTGCGCGCCTTCACGGGAGACGATGCCACGCGGCGGGAGCTCGAGAACTTCCTGGGCGAGGCGGAGATGGTCGTCTACCAGCTCGAGCAGGGCATTCCGCTCGAGACATGGGCTGCAGGCGAGACGGCGGAAACGATCGAGCTCCTGCGCCAGTCGGTCGGCGATACGGTCGACCTCGATGAGCTGCTCGAGATGGGGCAAGCGTTTTACGCGGCGGAGAGCGGAG
This sequence comes from uncultured Enorma sp., assembly GCA_905210055.1. Classification (GTDB taxonomy): domain Bacteria; phylum Actinomycetota; class Coriobacteriia; order Coriobacteriales; family Coriobacteriaceae; genus Enorma. Next base: position 5,605 of record CAJLVH010000054.1, read on the forward strand.
AGTCGCTTGTGCTCGAGCCGGGAAGCTTGGCCGTCTTGCGCAGCTCCTTCGCGGACGCGCTCGGTTCCATGGGCGACAGCCTTGCGGAATCGCGCGCCATCGCCTACGTGCGCAGCGTCTATGAGCGCGCCGGCGTCGACCTCAACCAGGTGCAGACCGACTATCTCTTCGGCCAGGGAGCGACCATGCTCGCATTCGCGCTCTTCTCCGCTCTCTGCGCCATCCTCGCTGCGTTCAACGCATCGAAGACCTCGGCTGCCATCGCGCGCGACCTGCGTCACGACCTCTACGAGCGCGTGCTCGACTTCTCGCCCGCCGAGATGAACAGGTTCTCGGCCGCATCCCTCATCACGCGCGCCACGAACGACATCCAGCAGATCCAGATGGTGCTCGTGATGTGCATGCGCATCGTGCTCTTCGCGCCGTGCATGGGTATCGGCTCGCTTGTGCGCGTGCTCTCGAACCCGGTGGGACTCGAGCCCATCCTTGTGGCGGCGGTCGCTGTTATCGCCGTCGCGATCGGCGTGCTCATGGGCGTCACCATGCCCAAGTTCCGCATCATGCAGAAGCTTGTGGACCGGAACAACCTCGTCGCGCGCGAGATCATCACGGGCATCATGCCCATCCGCGCCTTCGGTCGCGAATCGTTTGAGCAAGATCGCTATGACCAGGCGAACCGCGAGCTCACGCGCACCTACATCTTCACGAACCGCTGCATGTCCGTGCTCATGCCGGTCATGCTCATCGTGATGAACGCTTCCACCGTGGCGATCGTGTGGTTCGGCGGGCTGGGCGTAGACGCCGGTACCATCATGGTGGGAGATCTCATGGCGTACATCAACTATGTCATGCAGGTCATCATGAGCTTCATGATCATCACTATGATTTCGGTCATGCTGCCGCGCGCCGACGTCGCGGCAGAGCGCGTGCAGGAGGTGCTCGCTACCTGTTCGAGCATCGAGGATCCGGCGCCGGGCGCGCGCGTCTCCCGCGAGGGCGAGGAGGGTTGGCGCGGCGTCGTCGCCTACAACGATGTGACGTTCACCTACCCAGATGCGGACGTTCCCACGCTCGAGCACGTGAGTTTCACGGCGGAACCGGGCAAGACCACGGCGATCATCGGCTCCACGGGCTGTGGCAAGTCGTCGCTCGTGCAGCTTCTGCCGCGCCTCTACGATGTCACGCAAGGCTCTATCACGCTCGACGGAGTAGATATTCGAAAGATCGGCCTCGAAGAGCTGCGCCGTCAGATCGGCTATGTGCCGCAGAAGCGCATGCTCTTCAGCGGCACCATCGAGAGCAACATCAAATACGGCGACCCTGCGATGCCGGACGAGGACATGTTCCGTGCCGCCCAGATTGCGCAGGCAACGGAGTTCATCGACGCCAAGCCCGATGGGTACCAAAGCCCCATCGCTCAAGGCGGCTCGAATGTGTCCGGCGGCCAGAACCAGCGCCTCTCCATCGCACGTGCTCTTGCCATGCGCCCCCGCGTGCTCGTGTTCGACGACAGCTTCAGCGCGCTCGATTACAAGACGGATGCGACGCTTCGAGCCGAGCTCGCGGAGCGCGCCGGCGATGCGGCGGTGATCATCGTCGCCCAGCGCATCGCGACGATCATGCACGCCGAGGAGATCATCGTTCTCGACGACGGCCACGTGGTGGGCAAGGGCACGCACGAGGAGCTCCTGCGTAGCTGCCCGGCGTACCTCGAGATCGCTAAGAGCCAGCTCTCTGCCGCCGAGCTCGGGCTCGACGAGCCGACGCAGGCGGACGCGGCTGCAGATGCGGTCGCTAGGGAAGGAGGTGAGCGCTGATGCCAGGGCCCATGGGAAGGCGCGGGCCTGCCGCCGAGCGCGCCAAAGATTTCAAAGGCACCATCAAGCAGCTCGTCTCCTATATCGCTCATGAGCGCATCGCGCTTGTCGTCGCGATCGCGTGCGCGGTAGGCTCCGTGGTCTTCAACGTCATGGGGCCGAAGATCCTCGGCCAGGCGACGACGAAGCTCTTCGAGGGCATCGCGAGCAAGGTCGCCGGGACTGGCTCGGTCGATTTCGAGGCTATCGGCCGCATCCTCGCGACGCTCATGTGCCTCTACATCACGTCGGCGTGCCTGAACCTTCTTCAAGGCTGGCTCATGACGGGCATCACGCAGCGCGTGTGCTATCGCCTGCGCCGCGAGATCATCCAGAAGGTCGATCGCATGCCGCTCGGATACTTCGAGACCAACTCCGTGGGCGACGTGCTCAGCCGTGTGACGAACGACGTCGATACGCTCGGGCAGTCGCTCAACCAGAGCGTCACGCAGCTCATTACCTCCATAACCCAGCTCATCGGCGTGACGGTCATGATGCTCTCGGTGTCGGTCGTGCTCGCGGGCGTGACGTTTCTCACCGTGCCCGTCTCGCTCGTGCTCGTGGTGCTCGTGGTGCGCGCCTCTCAGCGCTACTTTCGCCGCCAGCAAACGCTCCTGGGTCGCGTGGACGGCATCATCGAGGAGAGCTTCTCCGGACAGAACGTCATCAAGGTGTTCAACCGCGAGCAGCGCGCGGTCGCCGAGTTCGATGTCGAGAACCGAGGCCTCTTCGATTCCGGCTGGCGCTCGCAGTTCCTCTCCGGACTCATGCAGCCCATCATGAACTTCGTGGCGAACCTGGCGTATGTGGCCGTCGTGTCCGTCGGCGCGTTCCTCGCGATCGCGGGCGCTATCACCGTCGGCGATATCCAGGCGTTCATGCAGTACGTCCGCAACTTCACCCAGCCTATCACCCAGCTCACGCAGGTCTCGAACATGCTCCAGATGCTCTCTGCGGCGGCAGAGCGCGTCTTCGAATTCCTCGCCGAACCCGAGGAACGCGCGGACGCTCCTGCTCGTGAGCTTCCCCCCTGCACGGGAGCCGTCTCCTTCGAGCGCGTGCGTTTCGGCTATGTGCCCGAAAAGACGATCATCCACGACTTCACCTGCTCGGTTGAGCCGGGGCAGACGGTAGCGATCGTGGGACCCACCGGCGCGGGCAAGACGACGCTCATGAAGCTTCTCATGCGCTTCTACGACGTGAACGGGGGCTCCATCTCCATCGACGGTATCGACGTGCGCGACCTTCCGCGCGCCGAGCTCCGTCGCAACTTCGCCATGGTGCTGCAGGATACGTGGCTCTTCAAGGGTTCGATTCTGGAGAACATCCGCTATGGCCGCGCCGATGCCACCGATGACGAGGTCCATGCCGCCGCTCGGGCTGCGCTCGCCGACCACTTCATCCGCACGCTTCCCGGCGGCTATGAGTTCGAGCTCAACGAGGACGCCTCAAACGTGAGCCAAGGCCAGCGCCAGCTGCTCACCATCGCCCGCGCCTTCATCGCGGATCGTCCCATCCTCATCCTGGACGAGGCGACCTCGAACGTAGACACGCGCACCGAGGAGCGCATCCAGCGTGCCATGGATGCCCTCATGCAGGGGAGGACGAGCTTCGTGATCGCGCACCGGCTCTCCACGATCCGCAGCGCCGACAAGATCCTCGTGCTGCGCGACGGCGACATCGTGGAATCCGGTACGCATGAAGAGCTGCTCGCTCGGGGCGGTTTCTATGCCGAGCTCTACAACGCGCAGTTTGCGGAAGATGGCGGGGAGGAGTAGGCGAAGGCCGTCGCCGAAGCGATCGGTGCCGATTCGCGAAGAAGCCTACGGCGCTGCCTCGCTCATCGTTTCTAACAATCATCGAAGGATGAGTTCACGTTTGCTTGGGAACGCGAACGAATCCTTCGATGATTTTGTTCAAAGCGCGTCGTCAAGCCAATTCGGTGTCTGTGAGATGCGACGCTCCTTCGCACCATCCCGCTTTTGACGCGAGCGCGTGTTCCGTCGATGGCGTTCTTGCGCTGAGCCTGCACGAGGCGGCGCATCGTAGTAATATATCCACGATTACTCACGGAAACCGATGCCTGCGCATCAGATAAGGAGATTCCCGTGCCTGAAATCGTACCTGGAACGCTGAGCGTCTCGAATGATGTCATCGCCGATATCGCCGGTTACGCAGCCATGTCGTGCTATGGCGTGGTTGGCATGGCCGAGCAGCTGCAGGGCGCCGAAAGCGTGCGCCTGCTCGCCGGTCAGCGTCTGCGCAAGGGCGTGCTCGTCGCAGCGGGCGAGAACGGTCTCGAGGTCGATCTGCACGTCGTGCTCGAAGATAGCGTGAACATGAAGTCCGTGTGCGCGAACCTTTCGAGCGCCGTGGCGTTCACGCTGCAGGAGGTAGCCCAGATCGATCCTGCGAACCTCAAGGTCGTCATTCATGTTGACGCCCTCAAGAACCGCAGCTAGCCTGCGTGCGAACGAGTACTCCCACAAGATTGACGGAGATTGTGCCGATGATTGCGAAGACCATTCGAACCTGCTTTCCCATCGCCGCCGCTGCGGTTTCCGATAAAGCGAAGGATATCAACAAGCTGAACGTGTTCCCGGTGCCCGACGGAGACACCGGAACGAACATGTCCCTCACGCTCGCCTCGGTGGTGCGCGAGCTCACCGCGCTCGGCGCCGACGCCGACATGGAGGCCATCGCCGCTGCGATCACGCACGGATCGCTCATGGGCGCCCGCGGCAACTCGGGCGTCATTACCTCGCAGATCCTGCGCGGCGCCGCGGAGGGTCTTGTGGGCGCTTCCGAGCCCGCGACCTCGGCCGATGTGGCCGCTGCGCTCCGCAATGCCGTGAAGGTCGCCTTCAAGGCCGTTCGCAAGCCCGTCGAGGGCACGATCCTCACGGTGCTCCGCGACATCTCGACCCGCGCGGATGCCTGTGCCAAGGCGCGCGAGTCGGTGGAAGACACGCTCGATGCCATCGTCGTCGAAGCCTACGAGTCCGTCGCCCGCACGCCCGACCTGCTTCCTGTGCTCAAGGAGAACGGCGTCGTGGACTCCGGTGCATTCGGCTTCGCCATCTTCCTCGAGAACTTCGTCGCGGCGGCGCTCGGCCGCTCCACGGTGAAGGTCGAGGATTTTCAGGCGTCCTTCGATGTCGATTCCGCCCGCGAGGGCGCGCTCGCCCAGGTGAAGATCGAGGCGAACGACGACTGGGAGGGTTCCGAGTACCGCTACTGCAACGAGTTCCTCTTCAAGGCGGATGCTCCCTTCGACGAGGACGAGTGCCTGAAGTTCCTCGCCTCCATGGGTGACTGCGAACTTCTCGTGGGCGCGTATCCCGATTACAAGATTCACGTGCACAGCAACACGCCGAACCTCGTGCTCGAGCATATGCTTCAGCTCGGCCAGGTCTATGAGGTCTTCATCCACAACATGGATATGGAAAGCGCCGAGCGTACCGCGAACATCCATGCCGACCAGGACGCCGCTCCCGCTGCGCCGCCCAAGCCGCTCGGCTTCGTGGCCGTGGCCGCCGGTTCCGGCGAGGCAGAGATTTTGAAGTCTCTCGGCGTCGACGAGATCGTCTCTGGCGGACAGACCATGAATCCCTCGACGGCGGACCTGCTCGAGGCTGTGTCGCGCGTGAACGCCGAGGCCGTCATCATCCTGCCCAATAACGGCAACATCCGTATGGCTGCCGAGG
>CAJLVH010000055.1 GCA_905210055.1 uncultured Enorma sp.
ACATGCTCAAGGGCAAGCAGGGCCGCTTCCGCCAGAACCTGCTCGGCAAGCGCGTCGACTACTCCGGCCGCTCGGTCATCGTTACCGACCCGAAGCTCAAGCTGCACCAGTGCGGTCTGCCCAAGACCATGGCACTCGAGCTCTTCAAGCCCTTCGTCATGAAGCGTCTCGTGGAGCTCGGCAAGGTCGAGAACATCAAGGGTGCGAAGCGCGCCATCGACCGCAACGCCAGCTTCGTGTGGGACATCCTCGAAGAGGTCATCGACGGCCGCCTCGTGCTGCTCAACCGCGCACCGACGCTCCACCGCCTCTCCATCCAGGCGTTCGAGCCCGTGCTCGTTGAGGGCAAGGCTATCCACCTGCATCCGCTCGTCTGCGAGCCCTTCAACGCGGACTTCGACGGCGACCAGATGTCGGTGCACGTGCCGCTGTCCTACCAGGCTCAGGCCGAGGCCCGCGTGCTCATGCTCTCCTCGAACAACCTGCGTTCGCCGGCGTCCGGCAAGCCCGTGAACACCCCGCGCCAGGACATGATCATCGGCGTGTACTACCTCACGCAGGAGCGCGACGGCCTGTCCGGCGAGGGTCACATCTTTGCGAGCTTCGATGACGCCCTCAACGCCTACGACGCCCGCGCCGAGATCGACCTCCAGGCCAAGATCCAGGTGCGCGTGAGCGCGGCGGACGCCAACGTGGTGAACGAGGACGGCACGCTTGCCTTCCGCGTGAACAACGGCGGCGAGTACCTCGATCTCGACGTGACGGGCTCCAAGACCGCCCGCTTCGAGACGACGATCGGTCGCATCATCTTCAACCGCCAGTGCCTGCCGCACGACTACGAGTTCATCAACTACAAGATGGTGAAGGGCGACGTGAGCCGCCTCACGAGCGACTGCTGCGACCGCTACGAGCAGGCCCAGGTCGCCGAGATCCTCGACAACATCAAGTACACCGGCTTCCACTACGCCACCCGTGCCGGCCTCACCCTTTCTGTGTGGGACGCGCTCATCCCGGAGGAGAAGCCCGAGATTCTCGCGAAGACCCAGGCCGACGTCGACCGCATCAACGCGAACTTCGAAGAGGGCTACGTCACCGAGCTTGAGCGTCACAACGAGGTCGTCAACGCCTGGACGAGCGCGACCGACCAGGTGTCCAAGCTCATGCTCGACATGTTCGACGAAGAGAACCCGCTCTACATGATGGCCGACTCCGGCGCCCGTGGCTCCAAGACCCAGCTGCGCCAGCTCGGCGGCATGCGCGGCCTCATGGCCGACATGTCCGGTGACACCATCGACCTTCCCATTAAGGCGAACTTCCGCGAGGGTCTGCTGCCGCTCGAGTACTTCATCTCGACGTACGGCGCCCGTAAGGGCCTCGTCGACACCGCGTCGCACACCTCCGACTCCGGTTACCTCACGCGTCGTCTCGTCGACGTGGCGCAGGACGTTATCGTGCGCGAGGAGGACTGCGGCACCACCGAGGGCGTGACCTACCAGCTGCAGCTCGTCGAGAACGAGAACGACGAGCCCGAGCTCAACACCGACCTCATCGGCCGTTGCTTCGTGGAGGACGTCGTGGCGCCCTCCGGCGAGGTGCTCTTCCACAAGGACGGCTACATCGAGAGCAAGGCGGACCTGCAGAAGATGATCGACGCGGGTCTCACCTCGGTGAAGCTGAGGGCGCTGCTCACCTGCCGCTCCAAGTACGGCGTGTGCCAGAAGTGCTACGGCTGGGATCTTTCAACCCGTCGCCCCGTCGCTATCGGCACCGCGGTGGGCATCATTGCCGCGCAGTCCATCGGCGAGCCCGGCACGCAGCTCACGATGCGTACCATCCACTCCGGCGGCGTCGCCGGCGTCGAGGACATCACGCAGGGTCTCCCGACCGTCTCGCGTATGTTCGACATCGTGGGCAACGTGAACGAGAAGATCCTCGGCCGCGAGGCTGAGCTTGCTTCGCACTCCGGCATGCTGTCGATTCGCACGGAGGGTTCGAAGTACGTCATCACCATCACCGACGTGGACGATTCCACGCGCGTCATCGACCGCAAGGAGATCACCTCCGGCGTGCGCTTCATGCCGGGCTTCGGCGCGGGCGAGGAGTACGACCACGAGGTGCGCGCCGGTGACCAGATCACGCGTGGCTTCGTGAACTTCCGCAACCTCCGCAAGCTCACCGACATCGAGTCCACGATGCACACCTTCGTGCAGAACGTGAAGGAGGTCTACACCTCCCAGGGCGTCGACTTGAACGACAAGCACATCGAGGTGCTCGCGCGTCAGATGCTGCGCCGCGTGGCTGTGACGAACCCGGGTGATTCGAAGTACCTGCTCGGCGAGTACGTCGACCGCTACGAGTTCGCCGACGAGGTCGAGCGCGTCGCCCGTATGGGCGGCGTGGCGCCCGTGGCCGAGCCGGTGATCCTGGGTACGCTCAAGGTTGCCTCGAACATCGATTCCTGGCTGTCCTCCGCGTCGTTCATCCGCACGGCCGGCGTGCTCACCCAGGCCTCGATCGAAGGCAAGGTCGACCACCTGCTCGACCTCAAGTCCAACGTCATCGTGGGCAAGAAGATCCCCGCTGGTACCGGCCTCAAGCCGTACTCGAACGCCACGCTCACGTATCGCACGCCCGAGGGCTATGTCGCGGTGGGCGACGGTGCATCGTCGGCCAGGAGCCAGAGCCTGCCCGACTGGGCGCCCGAGGAGCTCAAGGAGCTCGACGAGCAGCTGCCGCTGCAGTCCGACTGGGCTGGCTACGACGATTACAGCGGTGCCGACGGTTCGTTCACCCGCAACGGTCGCACTATCTCCGCCGACGACGCGAAGCTCTACCTTTTCGACGACCTCGGCGTGAGCCAGCGCTGGACGAACAAGTTCAGCGAGGTGGGCATCGAGACCGTGGGCGACCTCGTGGGCAAGAGCGAGGAGGATCTGCTGCGCATCGACGGTATCGGCGCGAAGGCGATCGAGGAGCTGCGCGACGGCCTGGAGAAGCACAACCTGCTCTTCATTCTCGACAACAACGACGACGTCGCCGATGAGGAAGTCCTCTCGCAGCTGCTGCAGATGGTCTTCAGCCCGGACGGTCCGGACGACATCCTGCTCGGCACGAGCGCCCCGCGCCACCACTTCGACTCCGACGAGGAGATGATCGGCGCGCCGGCGGACAGCTCCGCGAACAGCGCGGCGTCTGGCGTCATCAACGAGGACATGGCCTCACTCGACGGGCTGTTGAACCAGCTCGTGGATGGTGACGTATCCGAAGACGGCGAGGACGAGGAGTAGCCTCGACCTGCCGGAAATCTTGCTCGCATGCGACCCGCCTTCATATGAGGGCGGGTCGCATCTTGTATCGCGATGAGAGCCCATCGGGAGGTGGCGTTTGTTGCTTGCGTTTCCGCCGCGCGCAAGGCGACTGCCGAGGTCGGTTGGGGTGAGACTAGGTTTTGCAATGGACGGAATCGCGATGCGTGCCTGCGGGCATGCGCCGAGTGCAATACGAGTGGCTTCTTTTTGACAGGGGAGGGGGTTCATGATAGCCTTCATATAATTGGGGCAATAGCCCGATTGTGTTGGGTGGAAGGCGGTAATAATGGATGTCGTGCGAAGAACGCTGAAGCCATTCGTTGCGGCGGTGTTCATCAGCGTCGCTGCGATGCTCGTCGTGCTGGCGCCGCGTATGGCGTATGCGGCGGAAGTCGAAGTTGACAGCTTTGAGGAGCTGGTCAGTGCGGTGAAGAGTGCGCCTGCCGACGACCCCTCGACGATTACGCTTGCTGACGATATCACAGCAACGGATAATCTGTCGTTGGTTGCGAACAGCACGGTCGTACTCGACTTGAACGGATGTACGCTTGACATGGCCGACCATTCGATTCGAATGGGAATAAGCAGCGCGCTTGAAATTCAGGACAGCAGCCCGAATGGTGGCGGAACCATCTCGGGAACCGGTTCGTATACCATTAAGACGGGTACAAGTCGCAATTCGAAGATAACCGTGAAGAGCGGATCTGTGAGCAATTCGACTGGCGCTGCGGTCGGTATGACGGCGCATGGCGCGGAGTTCAAGATGACGGGTGGAACGCTCTCCGCTCCTGTGCCGCTCAGCCTTCAGCTTAACGCGACCGCATCCATTACTGGCGGTACGCTCGTCTCGACAGATGGAGGCGTCGCTGTTGACATGACGCAGGGATCCCCGCAGGGTGTTTGCGGGCTTACGATTGGCGTAGCGGGCGATTATGATACGCCGGTTCTGCGGGGAAACGTCAAGGCGTATACAGGTGTGGCGACCCTCGAACTGCTCGGTGGCACCATCCAGGGCGTGGAAGGTGAGCTGCCGAGTGGGGCGACGCTCACGAGTCGCTTCGAAAGCGACGTTGCAACGGTGCTCCCCGCGAATATGCAGTGCATCGAGCGCGATGGGGCGTGGTACGTCACGTCGCTCGATTCCGAAGCGGCTGCCGGTGCGAAAATCGTGAAGAGCGATGGGAGCATCGAATACTACCAGCTTGCCTCGACGGCGCTCGGCGCCCTTTCCGATGGTGATACTCTGACGCTGTATGAAGATGCGAACGCTCAAATTTCGGTTGACGGCTTCGCTGCCACGATCGACCTGAACGGGCGCACGGTCACCTCGGATGCTGACGCAGTGGTGAGCCTCGCCGGTTCGGGAGCCGATCTCACCATCATGAACGGCGCGATCGTTTCGACCTCTACATCGGAGAATGCGGTAATCATCATGGTTGCCGATAAGGACGGGATGGACGGTGCCAACCTCACGCTTGAGAACGTCGATCTTACGATGCGGAACAGCGGCGGTGCCGGCATCCAGGTTTACGGTCTCAACACGAAGAATGCCGTCACGCTCGACGGCTGTACGATCACCGTGCCCGACGATGTGATGGGCGTCTACTTCCCGGCTGCCGACAGCACGCTTACCGTGCGCGACACGCAGATCACGGCGGGCACGGGTATCGGCATCAAAGGTGGCTCGCTTGTCATGAGTGGCGACAGCGTTATTCATGCGAAGGGAGAGAACGATCCCGCGGGCATCCCTTCGACTGGCGGCATCGCTGAGACCGGTGCGGCAATCTATGTGGATGGCGGCTATAAAGACCGTACAGTCAACGTTGAGATCCAAGGTGGAACCTATACAAGCGACAAGGGGAGCGCGCTGCAAGAGCTGGTAGATCCCGCACGCCCCGATGCAACCCCGGTGACGGTCGAGGTGTCGAGCGGCGCGTTCTCAGACGCGAGCATCAAGGGGTATCTCGTAGGGGATGCCGCGGTCGTGGTGAACGAAGATGGCACGTGCGATGTGTATCCGACGGAAGCCGAGGCGCTTGCGAACGGCGGCAGCTACAAGGTCATTGACGAAGACGGGCACACCTGGCTCTTCCAGAACGAGCAGGACGCGCAAGATTTTAACGATGGGCAGGGCGGCGTCACAAAGCCGATCGAACAGGTCACCCATACAGTGACATTCGACGACTGCCTTAAAGGCACCGCGAACGCTTCCGTCGAGGTTCCCAACGGTCAGGGAGTATCGAAGCCCCAGGATCCCGAGTGCGCTGGGTATCGCTTCTTGGGTTGGTATGAGCTCGTGAACGGCGCATATGCGTCTGAGCCGTACGACTTCACTTCTGCCGTTACTGCAGATCTTACGCTCTATGCTAAGTGGGAGCGGGTCGCTGGACGGCCTTCCGGCGGGCAACCCTCGGGTGAGCCACCTGCCAGTGGCACGCTTGAGCAGACGGGCGATGCGAGCACGCTCGCGACCGCTGCTGTTGCCGCAGCTGGAGTGGTGACTTTTGTCGCGGGCGCGGTGATAGGCCGCAAGCGCAAGTAGCATTTTCCGAACCTTTTATAAAGAGTAGGCTGAGCGGTGGGGTCGAATCGCGTGGTTCGACCCCACGTCTGCGTTTACAAAGCACCGGTGCCATATCCGGGTGCGTCATGCTACTGCGTGCGGGAAATCCGTGATACCATCGGGTGGATTGCATGCAACCAAGGGGGCCGTATGCCTACCGCTTCAACATTGGGATACCGCATAAAAAGTGTATTGCTCGCTCTTGCAGCGTTCGGCTTGATGATCCTTCTTCCCAATATGGTAAGCGGGGTTATCTTGGGCGTGATTGAATCCGTTGCGCTCCGAACCGGTGGATACGAGGCCCTTGCCGAGGCATACGGGTTTCTCATTGATAACTTGAACCTCTTTTCGGCGCTGGTGTACGCGCTGTTTGGTTTGCCGGTGTTCGCGTGGGTGCTCGTCATGCGAAGGCACGGTCGTGGGGCGACGCAGATGGTGCCTTCGGTCGAGCGACTCGAACAGGTATCATTTTGCGTGCGCGGTGTCGCGCGCAGCGCCTGGTTCGATGCTGCGTTCCTTGGCATCGGTATGCAGTTCGTCACGACGTTCATCATGATCCTCGTCATGGTGCTGCTCCCTGCTGCGATGGAGGAGTACCAGGAACTCGTGGGCGATTCCGGCCTGCTGGATTACGGCATCATGTGGTTCATCTCGACGATCGTGCTTCCGCCGCTTGTCGAGGAGACGGGTTTCAGGGGTTTGGGACTCACGTATCTCAAGCGTGCCGGCGTGCCGTTCGTGGTCGCGAATGTGCTGCAGGCGCTCGCGTTCGGCCTGTTCCATGGGAACCTCGTGCAGGGCATCTATACCTTCGTGCTCGGATTGTTCATGGGCTATGTGGTGCATCGGAGCGGGTCGGTCGTGCCTGCGATGCTCATGCATGCGGTCTACAACCTTATGGGAACGCTCGGGTCGGATGTTCTGTACACCCTGGTGCCTTGGCTCCCGTTCTGGGTCGAGCTTGCGGTCGGTGCGGTGCTCTCACTTGGCGCGATGATTTCCCTGCACGACCGCGGGGGACGGCCTGCCGCCTCTTCGTAAATCGCATTGACGAGGGTTCCGCGAGGGGTTCATGTGCTGTGCATCGTGCAGGTCGGGCTTGCCGAGAACTGCTAACCAGATTCGCATGAAGCGCGGCGTTCCTTCGACTGCTAAGAAGTGAAACACCGTGCTACGTGCTGCTACGCTCTAAAATATGGAGATTCCGCGAGATTTGTCCAAATTAAGGATACGCCCGGACGCGTGGTGTTTGACAAGCTATACCCGCGCGCGTAATGTACCGCCTTGCGTGTTTCGAAGGTGGATGCTGACGCCTCGATTCAAGCCGTTGCACCTAGTATACAAGCTGGAATCATCAGAAGAAGGAGTACGCTTTGCCTACAATTAACCAGCTGGTCCTTCACGGCCGCAAGTCCAAGCCCGCGAAGTCCAAGAACGCGGCTCTTCAGCACAACCCGCAGAAGCGCGGCGTGTGCACCCGCGTGTTCACCACCTCTCCCAAGAAGCCGAACTCGGCTCTTCGTAAGGTGGCCCGTGTTCGTCTGGTCAACGGTATCGAGGTTACGGCCTACATCCCCGGCGAGGGTCACAACCTGCAGGAGCACTCCATCGTGCTCGTCCGCGGCGGCCGCGTGCGCGACCTGCCCGGTGTGCGCTACAAGATCATCCGCGGCGCCTACGACTGCGCTGCGGTGAACAACCGCCTGCAGTCCCGCTCCCGCTACGGCGCGAAGCGTCCTAAGCAGAAGTAACAGACCCATATCGCTTGCGCGCCGCCTCGCATATCGTAGGCAGCGCGACGAAATCCACGCTAGAGGAGATTTATCATGCCGCGTCGTGCATCTAAGACTCATCGTCGCGAGATTATGCCGGATGCCGTGTATAACAACCGTCTCGTGACGCAGCTTATCAACAAGGTCCTTCTCGACGGCAAGAAGGCTACCGCCGAGCGCATCGTGTACGGTGCGTTCGACATCGTTGCGCAGAAGTCCGACCAGGATCCGCTGGCCGTCTTCAAGAAGGCCATGGAGAACGTCAAGCCCACGCTCGAGCTCAAGCCTCGCCGCGTCGGTGGCGCCACCTACCAGGTTCCTGTCGAGGTCAACTCCCGCCGTTCCACGCAGCTCGCCATCCGCTGGATCGTGAACTTCAGCCGTGCCCGCAAGGAGAAGACCATGGCCGAGCGCCTCGCCAACGAGATCCTCGACGCCTCCAACGGCGTCGGCGCTTCCATCAAGCGTCGCGAGGACCTCTTCAAGATGGCCGAGGCCAACCGCGCGTTCGCGCACTACCGCTGGTAATTCTGGGAGGAATTGAAAGTGGCTAAGAAGAAGTACAACCTTGCCGAGACCCGCAACATCGGCATCATGGCGCACATCGACGCTGGTAAGACCACCACGACCGAGCGCATTCTGTACTACACCGGCAAGACCCACAAGATCGGCGAGGTTCACGAGGGCGCCGCTACCATGGACTGGATGATCCAGGAGCAGGAGCGCGGCGTGACCATCACCTCCGCTGCCACCACGTGCTTCTGGCACAAGGGCGGCAAGGCGGGCGAGGGTCCGGCCTACCGCATCCAGATCATCGACACCCCCGGTCACGTGGACTTCACGGCCGAGGTCGAGCGTTCGCTCCGTGTTCTCGACGGCGCTGTGGCCGTGTTCGACGCCGTCGCCGGCGTCCAGCCGCAGTCCGAGACCGTGTGGCGCCAGGCGCGCAACTTCAACGTTCCGCGCATCGCCTTCATCAACAAGTACGACCGCGTGGGTGCCGACTTCTTCCACGCGATCGACACCATGAAGGAGCGCCTGCACGCTAACGCCGTGGCCATCCAGGTCCCGATGGGCGCCGAGGATAACTTCTGGGGCGTCATCGACCTCGTGACCATGACCGCGTGGGACTTCAAGGCCGACGATAAGGGCATGACCTATCCCGAGGCTATGGCCGAGATTCCGGCTGAGTTCGCCGACATCGCCGCCGAGAAGCGCGAGGAGCTCCTTGACGCCGCCGCCAATTACGACGACGAGCTCATGGAGATGATCCTCGAGGAGCAGGAGATCCCCGTCGAGAAGCTCAAGGCCGCCATCCGCACCGGCGTGCTCGCCAACGAGCTCAACCCCGTTCTCGTGGGCTCCGCCTACAAGAACAAGGGCGTGCAGGAGCTGCTTGACGCTGTCGTCGATTACCTGCCGAGCCCGCTCGACGTGCCGCCTGTGGAGGGTACGAACCCCTCGACCGGCGAGACCGACACCCGCAAGGCCGACGACGCTGAGCCGTTCAGCGCGCTTGCCTTCAAGATCGCGACCGACCCCTACGTTGGTAAGCTCACGTTCTTCCGCGTGTACTCCGGTCACGTTGACGCCGGCTCCTACGTGGTGAACGCCACGAACGGCCAGCGCGAGCGCTTCGGCCGTATTCTCGAGATGAACGCGAACGACCGCGTCGACGTTGACGGTGCTTCTACCGGCGACATCCTCGCTGCCGTGGGTCTCAAGAACACCACCACTGGCGACACGCTCTGCGCCGAGGGCCACGAGATCATCCTCGAGTCCATGGAGTTCCCCGATCCGGTTATCGACGTCGCTGTCGAGCCCAAGACCAAGGCTGAGCAGGACAAGATGAGCATCGCGCTCACCAAGCTCGCCGAGGAGGACCCGACCTTCCAGGTGCGCACGAACCACGAGACCGGCCAGACCATCATCGCTGGTATGGGCGAGCTGCACCTCGAGATCATCGTCGACCGTCTGCTCCGTGAGTTCAAGGTCGAGGCGAACGTCGGTAAGCCGCAGGTCGCCTACCGTGAGGCTCCCGGCCACGACGTCGAGCGCGCCCAGGGTAAGTTCGTCCGCCAGTCCGGCGGCCGCGGCCAGTACGGCGACGCCGTCATCAAGCTCGAGAAGATGGAAGAGGGCTTCGGCTACGAGTTCGTCAACGGTATCGTGGGCGGTGTCGTGCCGAAGGAGTACATCCCCTCCATCGACAAGGGCATCCAGGAGGCGCTCCAGACCGGCGTCATCGCCGGCTACCCGGTCGTCGACGTCAAGGTGACCCTCTTCGACGGTTCCTACCACGAGGTCGACTCCTCCGAGGCCGCCTTCAAGATCGCCGGCTCCATGGCCATCAAGGAGGCCCTGCGCCAGTCCGACCCGATTCTGCTCGAGCCCGTCATGGCCGTCGAGGTCGAGACCCCCGAGCAGTACATGGGTGACGTCATGGGCAACCTCTCCGGCCGCCGCGGCAAGATCGAGGGCATGGACGACCGCTCCGGCAACAAGGTCATCCGCGCCAAGGTGCCGCTGGGCGAGATGTTCGGCTACGCGACCGACCTGCGTTCGCAGACTCAGGGCCGCGCGTCCTACACGATGCAGTTCGACTCCTACGAGCCGGCGCCCAAGTCTGTTGCCGACGAGGTCATCAGCAAGTCTGGTGCCAACGCGTAATCACTCGCGATCGTAAAGTAGGTATCAATCGCGAGGATTGTCTCGCACATCAAGGAGGTAACGTTGTCTACCCAGAAGATCAGGATCCGCCTCAAGGGTTACGATCATGAGGTCGTGGATCAGTCGGCGAAGCTCATCGTCGAGACCGCCCAGAAGACGGGCGCCCGCGTCTCCGGCCCCGTGCCGCTGCCCACCGAGCGCAACCTCTACACCGTCATCAAGGGACCGCACGTCGACAAGGACTCGCGCGAGCAGTTCGAGATGCGCACCCACAAGCGCCTCATCGACATCCTCGATCCCACGAGCGGCACCGTCGATTCGCTCCAGCGCCTCGACCTTCCCGCCGGCGTGGACATCCAGATCAAGCTCTAAGCTTGTAGCTGCATAACGCTGAAAAGCCCGCTTCCCCTGCAAGGGAGGCGGGCTTTTTGCAACACTTTGGCGCTTAACACTTTGGGGACGGGGTCAAAAGTGTTGAAAGTAACACTTTTGACCCCGTCCCCAAAGTGTTACCCGGTGGCAGCGGCGGTTAGGCGAGAAGGTGCGCCCACTCAGGATGCTTTTCGAACCAACCTACGGCATAGCTGCAGGTGGGGCGTGCGCGACGATCGGTGCGTTCGAGCTCGTGCGCGCAGGCTTCCAGGAGCTTGCCCGCCATGCCCTGGCCGCGCAGGCTTGGATCGACGAAGGTGTGATTGATGTCGACGACGCCTTCGCCGCAGGCGGGGAAGGTGACCTCGGCGAGCACGCTGCCGTCTTCCGCGCGCAGGCGGATCGCATGGTTTTCGACGAGGAAATTCGGCTGAATATTCTCGCTCATCGGTGTCTCCTAGAAGACGGGGCAGGGGGGG
>CAJLVH010000056.1 GCA_905210055.1 uncultured Enorma sp.
CCCGCCTCGAAGAAGCGGAACGCCGCGTCGTCTGCCTGGTAGTATTCGGTGATCGCCCCCATGGCGAACGAGTCAGAGATGATGACGCCCTCGAATCCGAGGTCGCCGCGGAGCACGTCGGTCATCATGACCGAGGAGAGCGACGCAGGGAGGCCATCGGCGGCGAAGTTCGGTGTCTGGATATGGCCGACCATCACGAACGGGCAGCCAGCCTCGATGGCGGCGCGGAAGGGCGCGAACTCGCAGCCCTCTATCTCCTCGCGGCCGCGCTCCGCCGTCACGGCGCCGGTGTGCGAGTCGCCCGCGGTGTCACCGTGTCCCGGGAAGTGCTTCACGCAGGGCAGGATGCCCGTTTCGAGCATCGCCTCGACCTCGGCGGCGACCATCTCGGCCACGACCTCGGGGTCGCTGCCGAACGAGCGCTGACCGATCGCGGAGTTGTTCGGGTTCGTGAGGACGTCCGCATCGGGCGCGAAGTCGAGGTTGAAACCGATCTCGTGCAGGTAGGTACCGATGACGCGGCCGACCTCCGCCGCTTCCGCGGGGTCGCCCGTGGCGCCGATCTCGGCCATGTTCGGGAAGCGCTCGACGTCGAAAAGGCCGGAGTTCGCTACGCGCGCCACGAGCGGGCCGCCTTCTTCGTCGATGCCGAGGAGGGGCGGAATGCCGGCGCCCGTATCGCGCGCGAGTTCGACCGTCCCCTCGAGGAGGTTCACGACTTGCTCGGCGCTCGAGAGGTTTTTGGCGAAGTAGATGAGGCCGCCAACCGGGATCTTCGAGAGGGCCTCGCGCGTCATGCTGCCCGCGATGGTGGCGACCTCCACACCGGTGAGCTGCTCTGGTGTGACCATGAAGAGCTGGCCGACCTTCTGCTCGAGCGTCATCGAGCCCAAGAGCTTCTCGACCGGATCTGGTTCCGGTTCCGGTTTCGGCTGCTCTGCGGGTTCCCGCTCGGCGGGGTGGTCGGAGATGGTCACGCGCTCGTCGTCATCCGTCGAGGTGCCCGGCATATCGCAGGCGGCGAGGCCGAGCATCGAGGCGGTGGCGCAGCCTGCAGCGGCAAGCGCGCTGCGGCGGGAGATGGGAGGGCAGTTCACGGGGCGATCCCTTTCAATCGAGGCTCTATGGAAAAAGCGCGTCGGCTGAGCGATCCCGCCGACGCGCCTCCTAACCTTCAAGGGTAGCGTGTCTACAGCGCGCTGCGGTAGATGGCGCGCGCGTCCTCAATCGTGAGTTGCTTGAAGCTGCCGAAGACCTCGCCCTTGTTGATCTTGAGGCCGACAAGCAGCTGGTCGATATCCGCTTCTTTAACACCTAGTTCGCCGAGCGTGCGCGGCATGCCGAGCGATACGAAGAACTCTTGCAGCTCGTCGATGGTCGCGGTGACGGCGTCGCGCACCGCCTCCTCGGTGTCGTCGATCGCTTCGATGTCGAACACGCCCTTCGCGAAATCGAGGAAGCGCTCGGGGTGCTCGCGCCACACGTAGCGCATCCAGGCTGGGAACACGACCGCGAGGCCGGCGCCGTGCGTGATCGAGGTGTCGAGCGCGGAAAGCTCGTGCTCCAGGCCGTGGCACGACCAGTCGCCGTCGCGGCCGCCGGGGACGTTCGTGCCGCAGCCGGCCAGGCCGTTGTGGGCGAGGGTGCCCGCCCACATGATGTTGGCGCGGGCGTCGTAGTCCTCGGGGTTCTCGAGCACGCGGGGCGCAGCGTCCATCACGGCGCGGATGATCCCGCAGGCGATGTTATCGGTCACGGGGGCCGCGGGCTCGCCCGAGAAGAAGCGTTCCATGATGTGCGCGATCATATCGGTTACGCCGGCGGCCGTCTGGTAGGGCGGCAGCGTGAAGGTGAGCGCGGGATCCATGATGGCGAGCACGGGGCGGTTGAGGTCGGTGTTGAGGCCGCTCTTGAGGTGCTCGGCATCGTTGCTGATGACGGCGGAGTTCGATGCTTCGGATCCCGAGGCGGGGATGGTGGGCACCGCGACGACGGGGATGCGCTGCGCCGGCGTGGCGCGCTTCGCGAAGAAGTCCCACGCGTCGCCGTCATAGCAGGCGCCGAGGGCGATGGCCTTCGCGGCGTCCATGGCCGACCCGCCGCCTACGGGCAGAACCACGTCGACGCGCTCCGCGCGGGCGAGCTCGATGCCCTTGCGGACGGACGTGATTTCGGGGTTGGGGCGCACGCCGCCGAGTTCCGCATGGGCGATGCCATGGGCGTCGAGCGACGCCTTCACGCGGTCGAGCGTGCCGGTGCGCAGGACTGATCCGCCGCCGTAGACGATGAGGGCGCGCGTGAAGCCGAGCGCCGCCAGCTCCTCGCCGGTGCGGTCGATGGCGTCGCGCCCGAAGACGATCTTGGTGGGGGAGTAGAAGGTAAAGTCGTTCACAACCGTCTCCTTTTCTTGGGTTGATCGGGAGCCGCGCGTGGGTTCCCCGCGCCATCGTAGCACGCTTTGGCCAAGCGGGCGGCGCTGCACATGCTGCACACGAGTTTCCCGCGATGTCATCGTCCACGGGATACGCTGGCACCCCTTCCAACACTCCTTAGGGCGGAGCGGATGAGGAACAACCGTTTCATCCTCGTTCCTTTCGCCCGCTGCGTGCCCACGCATGAGCTATCATCGACGGCGTGCATGAAACTGTATGCGTTGGAGGCAAACCCTATGCAGAGCGTTAAGCTGATTTTGAGCGATATCGACGGAACCATCATGCCGCGTGGCCGCGGCCATGTTTCCGAGCGCACGCGCCGCGCCTTCCATACCGCGCTCGATGCAGGCCTTGCCATCGGCGTGGCGAGCGGGCGCGCCGTTTCGCAGATTCCGCCGTTCTTTTCCGGCGATGCAGCGTGCTGCGCGACGTGTATCACGACGAACGGCCTCGCGATCTACCATGCGGGCGAGCGCGTGGCCTATGGGCTGCCCGACCGTGCCGCGCTCGAGCGTCTGATCGAGGTGCTCGCCGACGTGCCGCGCTCCGGCTTCACGGCTTTCGAGGACACGCAGCCCTACCTCTGCGCGGGCACGCGCGAGGACATGGCCGGTGTGGTGTCCGCCTACGCGGAGGTGGCGCTTCCTTGCGACGGCTTGCCCGCGTTCGAGATTCAGAAGGCGAACGTCTTCATCGATGGCGATATGGCAGAGACTGTCGCCCTGTGCGACCGCCTGAACGATGCATTTGAAGAACTCGATTTCGATGTCCCCATGCGCGGTTTTCTGAATATCATGCCCGCGGGTTGGAACAAGGGTGCCGCGGTGCGGAGGCTCTGCGAGCACCTGGGCATCTCGACCGAAGAGGTCGTGGTGTTTGGCGACGCAGGAAACGATCTCGCGATGTTCGAGGTCGCCGGGCACCCGGTCGCCGTGGCCGGGGCGACACCCGAGGCGGCCGCTGCGGCTCGCTGGCATATCGGGCGCTGCGAGGACGATGCCGTCGCCCAGGCGATCGAGGCGCTCGCAGCAGGGGACTGGCCGTTTGAGGCGTAAGCACCGTCCAGCCCCTCAGGCTTGAACGATCTCGAGCGAGCGGATGCTGTCGAGCGGTATCTTCGTCTTCACGACCATGAGTTCCCGCTCGACGATGTCGACGCGCGCCACGCAGCCAGTGAGCGTTACGTAGGCGTCCTTGTCGTAGTAGACCACGCGCACCATCTGGCCGCGCCGCACGCGAAGCATCACTTGCGAGAGCGCGAGCGCCTCCTCATCGGTGAGCTCGTGCTTGGGTTCGGGCACGCGCTCCTGCTTGCGAATGAGCTCGTAGTAGCCGCGCAGGGCCGCGAAGGGCATGAACTGCGCCGCACGGTCTGCGCGCATTCCACCGTCTGCTCGCAGCTGCGAGGTCTCGCTCCTGTGTTCGTTAGGCATGATGCCCACCTACCTGTTCGTTGCGCTCGCGCGCAGTGGCCTTCTCGGTGAGGCTTGTGCCGCGCAAGAGCGCGTTCTTGCCGAACTTGCCCTTCACGGCGAGGACGGCTTGCTGAAGATCGTGCTCGCGGCCTTCGGCCGCGGTATCGGTGAAAAGGTCGACGGTAGCGAATTCCTCGGGCATGAGGTTGCCGAGTCCCACGGAGATGCGCCGAATAAGCCGCGTGCGATCGATCGATTCGTCCCAGAGCGCATCGAAGGCGCCCATGAGCTTGCGGTAGGAATTCGTGCGGAAGGGAAGCTTGCGCGAGCCGCCTGC
The DNA here is from genome assembly GCA_905210055.1 of uncultured Enorma sp. Taxonomy (GTDB): domain Bacteria; phylum Actinomycetota; class Coriobacteriia; order Coriobacteriales; family Coriobacteriaceae; genus Enorma. The sequence continues at coordinate 4,185 of CAJLVH010000056.1, forward strand.
CCGCTCGCCGCTTCGTCTGCCGCCTATGCGTCGCGTGCCGTGCTCGCCGGTGAAGAGGGTGCCCGCCTCCGCCTCTGCTGCGGCTCGCGCCGGTTTTGCCCCTGCGCCCGCGCCGTTTGCCGCGGCCGCCCCGCGAACGTATTCGTAGCCTACGGAAAGCGAGATGCGCTCGCAGACCTCGTGCCGCTCCACCAGCTCGAGCGCGGACGCATCGACCATCTCCTTCAAGATCGTGTGCGCGTCCTCGAACGTGTAGCCTTCCGGGAGCACCTGGCCGTTCACGTACGAGGAGGCTGCCGGCTTGTAGGCTTGGATCTGGGCGATGGTGGTGGGTTCGCGCCCGAAGGCGTGGTCGATGAGGTATTCGGCGTTCACGCCGAACTCCCGGTAGAGGATCTGCTCGTCGAGCGCGGCGACGCCCATGAGGTCGCGAACGCCGTACTTCTCAAGCCGCGCGGCGATGCCCGGCCCTATGCCCCAGATATCCGTGATGGGACGGTGCGGCCAGATCTTTTGGCGAAAGGTCTCCTCGTTGAGCACGCCGATGCCGTCCTTTTCGTGCTTGGCAGTGATATCGAGGGCGACCTTCGCGAGGAAGAGGTTCGGTCCGATGCCTGCCGTCGCGGTGATGCGCGTGTGCTCAAAGACCGCCCGGCGCAGCCGTTCGGCAAAGGTGCGCGCGTCGATGCCGTAGAGCTTGAGGTAGGGCGTGGCGTCGATGAAGCACTCGTCGATGGAGTAGGGGTGGATGTCCTGTGGGCTCACGTATTCGAGGTAGATGCCATAGATCTGAGTGGAAACCTCCATGTAGTGGCGCATGCGCGGTCGAGCCTTGATATAGCGTATGCTTGGCGGTATGTCGAACACGCGACAGCGGTTGCGCACGCCGAGCGCCTTCATGGCGGGGGTCACGGCGAGGCAGATGGTGCTCGGGCCGCGCGCAGGGTCCGCCACGACGAGGTTCGTGGTGAAGGGGTCGAGCCCGCGATCGGCGCACTCGACGCTCGCGTAAAACGTCTTCAGATCGATGCACAGGTACGTGCGCTCGTCCTCTGCCATGATGCCTCCTTCCCGCGGTGCCCGACGGGACAAGTATACCTCAAAAAATCGAACACATGTTTGTATATTTGATGAGTGTATGCTATGCTGGAAATCATCAGACGGGCGGCAACACGGCGCGCGGATGTGCGCTGTAAGGTGGCGTAGCCTGTTCCAACAGGCAGGAGGGGGAGGGAAGATGACGGTTTCTTGGAGCGGCTTCGAAGAGCGTCCAGATATGGTGCCCGCAGTTCAGGTTGAAGACGCGCCCGATGTGTATGCGGCAGATGTTGCGGCCTTGGGAATGGCCCTGCCTGCGTCTATCGCGCGATGCAAGGAAGCGGGTTATCTCGACGAGGCGGCACGCCTGTGCCGCGACGTGCTCGAGCACGACCCATCCTCGCCGCTCGTGCCCCGGTTGCGCCTCGAATGGTACCGGCTCGCGCGGCTTGCGGGCGAGTACTGCATGCCCCTCGATAAGGCTGTGGCGGAGCTTGCTGCCGCCGGTGCGGAGGTAACCGTCGAAGATGTTCGCGCTCTTGTGGCGAAGGGGCGAATCGACGTGCGCTTCATAGCGGGCAAGCCCTATACGCTCTTCTATTTCCTCGATACGTTGAGTATCTACGCAGCGGAGGTGCCGGGGCTCGCATCTGCGGATGCAGCGGATGGCGATATGCTTGCACCGCGGCGGGCGATGTGCGACGAGATGCGCCGCAGCGGCCATGCCGCCCGCGACATCACGGTTCGCGCTGCTATCGAGGTGCAAGATGTGGAGCCTGGGGATGATGTTCGCATCTGGCTGCCGGTAGCCGCAAAGGCACCGCAGCAGTCGCGTATCGAAGTGCTCGACGCCTCTCCCGAAGGTCGCCTTGCCGCTGCGGATGCGCCTGCCCGCGCCATGTTCTGGCAGTTTTCTGGATCGGGAAGTCGTAGCGTCACGTTTCGGTACCGTATCGACGCTCCGTACACAGATTTGTGGACGTCCGAAGGCATCGCCGCGGCGTGCGAGCGGGCGCAGGCGGCTGCATGTGAAGCGCCTACAGAGTCCGACTATGCCCAAGAGGCGCCGCACATTGCATTCACTCCGCTTGTGCGCGAGATTGCCCGCGCGATCCGCGAGACGGCGCGCGACGACTCGCCCCTTGAGCTCGCCCGAGCTGCCTACGACTACGTGACGACGCATGTCTCGTATCGTTACCAGCCGTCTTACATCCAACTCGATGTCATTCCGGACTACTGCCTCGCGACGGGCTACGGCGACTGCGGTGTCATGGCGCTCACCTTCATCACGCTATGCCGCTGCTTGGGGGTCGCCGCGCGGTGGCAGAGCGGGCTCTACGCGGCGCCCGACTGCATCTCTCCACACGACTGGGCCATGTTTTACACGCCTAAGACAGGGTGGCTGTGGGCGGATTGCTCGTTCGGTATCGGGGCACATCGTGCGCACGACGAGGAGCTTAGACGCTTCTACTTCGGCAACCTCGATCCGTGGCGCACGGTGTTCAATCGCGCGTTTGCCGCGCCGCTCGAGCTGGCGGCGGAGGCTATCCGCCGCGACCCGTTCGATAACCAGGTGGGGGAAGCGGCGGTAAACGGTCGCAGTCTCGATGAGGAAGAATTCGCCTATACCGTAGAGCTCGTCGATATCGCAGAGGTTCCGCCCGCGTAGACATACCTCGCAGGAATGTACGTTCGCACCATCGATTTCACGTGCGGCCGCATCTGTCGCGGCGAACGCGGTAAAATATAAACGTCCGTGTGCCCGGTGCGCACGGAGAGCATTTGGCACTGAACGAGGAGGCAGCATGTCCACCATTCCCGCGCCGATCGACGTTACCCAAACCCCTGCATGGAAGGCGCTTCAAGAGCATCATGACCGCCTGATTGAGGAAGGGATCAGCCTCAAGGACTGGTTCGCTGCAGACTCTGAGCGCGTCGAGAAGTTTTCGTTCGACGCTGGCGATCTGCACTTCGACCTCTCGCGCGACCTCATCATCGACGAGACGCTCAAGCTCCTGTGCGACCTCGGCCGCGCCGCGGGCGTCGAAGAGCGGCGCGAGGCCATGTTCTCGGGCGAGCATATCAACACTACCGAGGATCGCGCCGTGTTGCACACCGCGCTCCGCCGCCCGAAGGAGCAGGCGGGTACGCTCGTCGTCGACGGCCAGGATGTCGTGGCGGACGTCCACGAGGTGCTCGACCGCATGTACGCCTTCGCGAACCGCGTGCGCTCGGGTGAATGGCGCGGCGTTTCCGGCAAGAAGATCGAGCATGTGGTCTCCGTGGGTATTGGCGGCTCAGACCTGGGCCCTGTCATGGCATACGAGGCGCTCAAGGTCTACGCTGACGCAGGGATCGACTGCCGCTATATCTCAAATATCGATCCGAACGACGCGGCCGAGAAACTTTGTGGCCTTGACCCTGAGACCACGCTCGTGATCATCGTCTCGAAGACATTCACCACGCTCGAGACGCTCACGAACGCGCGCGAGGTGCGCACGTGGATGCTCGATGCCTTGAAGGCGGCAGGCGCGATCGACGGTTCCGATGAGAGCTGTGCTGAGGCGACGCGCAAGCACTTCGTCGCGGTTTCGACGGCGCTCGACCTTGTTGCGGAGTTCGGCATCGACCCGGAAAACGCGTTTGGCTTCTGGAACTGGGTGGGTGGCCGCTATTCCGTGGATTCCGCGGTAGGGCTTTCGCTCATCGTGGCCTTGGGACCCGAGCGCTTCCAGGAGTTCCTCGCGGGCTTCCGCGCTATCGACGAATATTTCCAGAACACGCCGCTCGAGGAGAATGTCGTCGCGCTCATGGGCCTCATGAACGTGTGGTACGTGAACTTCTTCGGCGCGGAGAGCCATGCTGTGCTGCCCTATAACCAGTACTTGCACCGCTTCCCCGCATACCTCCAGCAGCTCACCATGGAGTCGAACGGCAAGGGCGTGCGCTGGGACGGCTCCGCGGTGACGTCGCCCACCGGCGAGATCTTCTGGGGCGAGCCGGGTACGAACGGCCAGCACGCGTTTTACCAGCTCATCCACCAGGGCACGCGCATGGTGCCGGCAGACTTCATCGCCTTCGCGAACACGCCGCACCCGGTGAAGGACTCCGATCAGGATGTCCATGAGCTCTTCCTGGGCAATTTCCTCGCGCAGACGAAGGCGCTCGCTTTCGGCAAGACGGCCGACGAGGTGCGCGCCGAGGGGACGCCGGAAGAGATCGTTCCAGCGCGCGTGTTCACGGGCAACCGTCCCACGACCACGATCTTCGGCGACACGCTTACACCGTTCGCGCTCGGCGAGCTCATCGCGGTCTACGAGCACATCACGTTCGTCCAGGGCACGGTATGGGGCATCGACTCCTACGACCAGTGGGGCGTTGAGCTCGGCAAGCAGCTCGCCAAGCAGATTACGCCGGCCTTCCATGACGACGCCGCTCTCGAGCAGCAGGACCCGGCGACTCAGGCGCTCATCCGCTACTATCGGGAGCATCGTCGCTAAGCTATGTCCAAGAACGATCTAGGTAGCGCATCCGCTCCGCAGGAACCAGAGGGTTTCTTCGGGGCGGATGCTCCCGTCGAAATCGAAGACCGTGCGCCGGGTACGCGCCTGCGTGGCGCCGGTGCCCGCTCGCCGCTGTTTTGGAAGCTCATGCTCGCCGCGATGGCGGTCGTGTGGGGGTACTCGTTCTTCGTCATGAAAGACGTGCTCGATACCGTGTCGCCCTTCACGCTTCTGGCATGCCGCTTTCTCGGATCGGCGCTCATCATGTTCGCGTTGTTCCGCAGGCGCATCGTCCGGCACTTCAACGCGAGGAACGTCGCTGTCGGCGTTGCCATGGGGGCATCGCTCGGCATCGCGTACGCGCTCCAAACACTTGGTCTTGTTGAGACGACAGCCGGCAAGAGCGCGTTTCTCACGGGGACGTACTGCATTCTCGTGCCATTCATAAGCTACTTCATGGCACGTGAGCCGCTTACACGCTTCAACCTCGGGGCGGCTCTTTTGTGCTTGGCGGGCATCGCGCTCGTGGCGCTCGACAGCCTTGTCGTTAATCGCGGCGACGCGCTCACGCTTGTCGGCGCCGTCTTCTTCGCACTCCAGATTGCCACGGCAGCGCGGTATGGCCGAGAGCTCGATGTCAACGTTATCACGTTCTGGATGTTTCTCACCGTCGGCGTGATGGATGCCGTTGCGGCGCTTGCTGTCGAGCCGCCGATTACCTCGATCGCTTGGTCACCCGTGGTTATCGCGACCATTGCATTCCTTGCGCTCTTCTGCACGTGCATCGGTATGCTCGTTCAGAATCTCGCGCTCGCGCACGTCCCGCCTGCGACCGGGTCGCTCCTGCTTTCGCTCGAGTCTCCCTCGGGTGTGCTGTTTTCCGTGCTGCTTGCTAGCGAGGTTCTCACAGGCAGGCTCGTCGCGGGATTCGTGCTCATCTTCTGTTCCATCGTGCTCTCCGAGACGCATCTCTCATTTCTGCGTCCGCTCCTGCTGCGTCCTGCTCGCAACAGATAGACTTCCTGGCATCGTCGGGACGTTTACCTTACGCTGAGACCGTTTGCCGAGTGGATCGTCGTCGGTGTGCGTCTGGTCGTATACTATGACGTGTCAAGACAACATATAACGTATTCGAAAGGCGCTGTCATGCCCTCGGAACTCGATCACACATCGCAAGAACCTCTGTACCTTCAGGTTATCGAAGACATCCGCCGCGATATCGCCTCGGGACTGTATCGCGCGGGGGAGAAGATCCCCTCTGAGCTCGAGCTTGGCGACATCTACCGCGTGAGTCGCATCACCGTACGCAACGCGGTGAAGGTGCTCGAGAAGGAAGGCCTGCTCGTCAAGCGCCAGGGGAAGGGCACGTTCGTGACGGCCGAAGCCGAGCACAAGGCACCGTTCGAGAACGATGACATCGTTCGAAGCTTCACAAAGACCTGCGAGAACAACGGCGTCGTCCCGGGCGCGCGGCTTGTAGCGTGCGAACGTGCCTTGCTCCCGCTCGATCGCCCCGGGTTCTTCGGAGGCGCGGATAACGGAGCCGCGATTCGCGTCATTCGTGTGCGCACGGCCGACGACGTGCCCCTGATGGTTGAGGACAACCTCTTCGACCCGGTGAAATACCGCTTCCTGCTCGATGAGCATCTCGAAGACTGCTCCATCTTCGAGGTCATAGAACAAAAGACCGGGCTTGTGCCGCGCAACAGTACCGATTGCATCCTAAGCATGGAGCGTGCGACGCCGCAGCTCGCTGAATTGCTCGATGTCGCGGAGAACGAGCCACTGTTCACCGTGAGCGGCGAGTACTCCGATCAATACGGCGAGCCCATGTTCCTCGGGCTCCAGCATGTAGTAGGGAAGCACTACAGTTTCCGTCTCTAGACCCAACCACACGTCACTTTGGGGACGGGTACGTTTGTGACGTTTTCGACACAAACGTACCCGTCCCCAAAGTGTTGCCCAAAGCGACGCGTGGGGCGGGGAAGTTTGAACGAGTTGTGATGAAAAAAATAACGTTATATAACGTCTATACGTTTACCGTCAAAATCCTACCACTCACCGTTATCCTATAACGTCATATAACCAATTTGGTATCTTGTCATCAGCGGAACCGCGTGCGACGCGGAGCGAGGGAGAAGGCCCGCGCCGCAGGCGAACCCGCACTGCCTTATCGCATGACGACACGAGAAAGGAATGCTCATGGCAGAGACGGAGAAGGTCGAGATCATGAACTTCGACCAGGAGGGTTATCTCGAGGACGGCAAGGCGCTCGTCGAGACCGGCAAGAAGATGGCGGCCATGGCCGACCAGATCGCCGACGAGGGCTACGACGCGATCTTCCTCATGGGCGTGGGCGGCACCTGGGACGAGCTCATGCAGCTCGAGTACCTCATGAACAAGTTCGGCG
>CAJLVH010000057.1 GCA_905210055.1 uncultured Enorma sp.
ATGGCGCCGCTTCTGCCGGAGCCGCCACAACCGCAGCGAAGCCCAAACGCGAGCTCACGCCTGAGCAGCAGGCGCGCGTCGAGGCCGCCCGCAAGGCAGCGGTCGCCAAGAAGGCCGCCAAGGCTGCTGCGGAAGCTGCCGGAGAGACCGCCGCGGAGGCCGAGCCCGCTGCGGAGGGTGCCGCGGAATAGTCGCGCCCGAACCTTCCGCTGAAGCTGCGATGGCCAGAGACACCTGAGCTGTCGAGAGAACCGCCTTCCGGTCTGCCGGAGGGCGGTTTTTCATTTCTGTCTCGAAAAAGTGGTGGCGCAGTTCAGATATGCATGATTCGCGGGCCTTGCCAGCCGCCCGCAACGAGCAATCGGCATAGCAATTCAAACGAATCCTGCGGAAACGTAGGTGCTCAGTGGCTTACAGCGATTCAAGTCGAGCGAGCGCAGGCTAATTCACAGCTTGTGGTCAACGCAAATCGTGCATATCTGAACTGCGCCACCACTTTTTGCGATAAAGAACGAAAAACCGCAGCAGCCGCGCTACTTGATGAGTTCCCGCGCAAGTGCGAGGTCGCTTTTCACCTCGGGATACTCGTCGCCGCGGTGCTGGCGGGTCTCATCGCCCTTGGCAAGGAGCAGCACGACGCTTTCCTCGTCATGCGCGTAGGCATCGCGAATGGCATAGGCGACGGCTTCTTCGCGATTGCAGATGGTAATGTGCTCAACACCCACGGGCGTATGGGAAGCGAGTTCGGCGCAGATATCCTCAACGCGCTCGTGTGCAGGATCCTCTTCGGTATAGATGAGGAGGTCGGCATACTGCCCTGCAATGCGCGGCAGAGCTTCGCGGCGTTCGACCGCCTTGTCACCGGGTGCTCCGAAGAGGGCGATGATACGTCTGCCGGGATATTCCTTTTGCACCGACGAGAACAGTGCCTGGTACGAGAGCTCGTTATGCGCGTAGTCGATGATGGCGACGACGCGTCGGTCGGCTGAGGCGACGACTTCCATGCGGCCGGGAACGCGGAGCTGAGCCAGGCCTTGCACGATGGCATCTTCCGGCACGCCCAGGAGTTGCGCACAGGTGATGGCGGCAAGCGCGTTTTCTACGTTGAATAGACCGGGGATGCCAAGATCAATATGCATCTCGGAATGCAGTGCAAACGTGCTGTCGATAGAGGCGTCATGCCCTTTACCATGCGTTACCGCATCGAACGAGCAGCCGGTGGGAGTGGGTTCGATGTGCTGCGCCAGCACGTCCGCAGACACGCTTTCGGTCGTGCTCAGCGTGAGTATGCGCCGCGCAGCGCGGGATGCCTCGAGTACGCGGTCTGCGTGCTCGCTTCCCAGGTTCACCACGGCGGTCGTGCACTGGTCGAAGATTCGCAGCTTGGATGCGAAGTAGTCCTCGAAATTGGGGTGCTCGATGCTCGAGATGTGGTCGCGGCCGATATTCAAGAACACGGCGATTTCGAAAGGAACCCCAAGCACGCGGTCGTACTTGAGGCCTTGGCTCGAGACCTCCATCACCATGATGGATCGACCAGAGCGCGCAGTGTGCCATAGATGGCGCCATAGTTCGGGTGCTTCGGGGGTCGTGTTGTGGCTCTCGTAATGCTCGACGCCGTCGTCCGTTTCGATCGATCCGAGAATCGAGGTTTCCATGCCCGCTGCCTCAAAAATCGAGCGCAGCATGTAGGCAGTGGTGGATTTGCCCTTCGTACCGGTTATGCCCACGATGCGCAGGCCGCGCTCGGGGTGGCCGTAGACTTCGGGTGCGACGAGCGCCATAGCGCGGCGGACGTCGGAAACGGCGAGACAGGGAAGGTGTGGGGCGGCAGCGGCGAGTTCGTCATAGTCAGATTCGCTGCAAAGGTACGCTGCCGCCCCCGCCTTGGCAGCCGACGCCAGATAGCTGGGGTTGAAGGCCGCGCCCTTGCATACGAACAGGTTGCCCGCCTCGACCTCGCGCGAGTCGACGGTCATGCCGAGCACCGCGCTCGCTTCATCCCCATGGCAGGCGACGGAAACATGCGCCTGTCGCAGTGTTTCCGCCAGCTGGCGCAGGGTGATGCGGGGCAGAGGGGCACCCTCGGGAGTAAGCGATGAAGTGACGGCAGACACGATGCCTCCTCGGCTTGAATGATGAACAGTTGCCGACAGTCCTTCATTATACCGACCACACCTGTATGCCGCGCTGTGGCTCCTTGATACAATCATTACTAAACAAGCGGGCTGTCACGTGTTCGCAAGCGATACGATATCGGACGTGTGTTACCACGTGCCGGCGAGCTTTCGGTGCCGGCACGGTTCTTCGCGGGAGCGGAAGTGGCAAATCTGAACAGTACGTTGGAGTTGAAGGGCGCCCGGAACGTGCGCGACCTCGGCGGGTATCCATACGGCACCGAGGCAGGCGCCACAGGCAAGACGGCGTTCGGTGCGTTTCTGCGCGCGGGTTCGCTCGGCGGCCTTCGCGGTGCAGATTTCGCACGGCTTGAGCACTACGGCCTGCGTCGCGTCATCGACGTTCGGAGTTCGTTCGAGACGCGCCATTGGCCCGATCCCTTTGCGGCGGCGGGGCATCCGGGAATCGAGTACGTTCACATCCCCATGTTCGACCAGCTCAATTCGAGCGGCATGCGGGGGCAGATTCCCGCACGCATGCTCGATGTATACCTGCGGCTTCTCGACGACGACGCGGATAGTCTCCGTCGCGTTTTCGAGGCGCTCGATCTGGGCGATGAGCCGGGTTGCGTGCTCTTTCATTGCCGCGCGGGCAAAGACAGGACAGGTGTCATCGCGATGTTGCTGCTGGGGCTCGCGGGCGTGTCGGATGAGGATATCGTGCGCGACTATGTGGCGACCGGTTCTGCCATGACGCCGAGCATGTGGGCGCAACGCGCGCTCGTGACGATCGTCTTGCGCAAGCGCGTCCCTCGCTCGCTGTTCGTGGCGCATGCCGAAGAGATGGAGCGCACGCTGGAGCATCTGTATGAACGGTACGGCACGGCGCGCGCGTATCTGGAGGCGTATGCCGGTGTGGCGCCGGACGTGCTCGACCGCCTTACCGCACGGTTGCGCGGTCGGGAGATGTGACCCAACGCAAGATACCCTCTCGGCGACCGTTTTGCAAAATAACCCCAGCGACTTTTTACATCGGGCTGAAAGATACGAATTGATCCAAATCTATTTCAGCCCGATGTGCAACAGTCGCCGGGGGTTTTACGCTCCCGCCGCGGGACTATTTGATCTTCGTCGTACCGGGGGCGAGATTCGGATTGGTCTCGTTCGCGGCGCCTTGGAGCGTCTTCGTGTACACGCTGTCGCCGTGATCGAAGAGCTTGAGGTACTGCATCTTGGCAAGATCCTCGCGCGCCTTCTGAGCGGCAGAGAATGCCTCGGTTGCGTGCTCGTCTGCAACGGCGCTCGAAAGGTGCCATGCGCCCGTCTGATCTTGGTACCCGATCATGTTGATAGCGGGCATGCTCTCGCGCAGGGCGAGCTGTGCCTTCTGGTAGTCGGTGAGCGGCGCGCCGATGAGGTTCATGACCTCTGCACCCAGGAAGTTCGTTGAGATGTCTTCCTGCTGGCTCTGCTGCTCGCTGCCGGCGAGGTCGTAGTTCGCCCAGATGACGTAGCCGGTGTGGTACAGGCGCTCGCTGTGCGTCGCGTCGTCCTCGCCCTGGAACCATGCGTCGTTGAAATCAGACGGGAAGAACGGCTGGTGATCGCCGAAGAACACGACGACCACCGGGCGGTCGAGCTCCTCGAGTTCGCCCAGGAACTCCTCGAGCGCGCGATCGGACTCCTCGATGAGCGCGAGGTACTCGTTGACCTCGGGATCGTAGGTGCCATCGATGAGGTAGTTCGTCTGCATATCGTTGGGGATGAGGCCGGTGTCGTATCCCGAGTGATTCTGCATCGTGACATCGAAGATGAACTGCGGGTCGTCGTCCGTTTCGAGCATTTCGACGATCTTGTCGTAGGTCTCGGCGTCCGTTACCATGCCGCGCAGGGTATCGGCTCCCTCGAAATCCTCGATGGCGAGGAACTCGTCGAACCCGAAGTCGCGGTACACGTTCTCACGGTTCCAGTTCGTCGCGTGGTTGGGATGCATGGCGGTCGTGGTATAGCCAAGATCGCTGAACTGCTGCGCGAGATTCTCGGCATGCGTGAGGTTATAGATGGTGTAGGGGTAGACGCCGTTACCCAGGTAGGCCATCGAGTCGCCCGTGAGGAACTCGAACTCGGTGTTGCAGGTGCCGCCGCCGTAGGCCGAGACGTAGAGGTCGCCGCGCTGCACGGCGTCGTCAATGCTGTTGAAGAACTCCGGCCCCTCGTATCCCGCATGGAGATTGTCATAGTCCGAGAGGTCGGAGAACGTCTCGTTCATAACGACGATGACCGAGGGCTGCTCGTCCTCGAACTGCTCGACCGCCTCGGCGCGCTCGGGCGTGGTGCCCGCGCTCTCGTCGTAGCTCGCGGCGTATTCATCGATGAGATCCTGCGCACCGCTCTTGGAATACCCTTCCGGCTTGCGCGGCTGGATGGTCTGCGCGCTCGAGATGAACGACGGGATGAAGCCCTGGCGGTAGTAGCTCTCGAGTGGGCGCCACGTATACACCTGGATGCGCAGGAGGTTGTAGTAGTCGACCAGCACGACGTGCCCGATGACGCCGCCGAGGCACAGTACGCCCACGAGCAGGTTGACCAGGAGCTGCTTGCGGGTGCGGTGCTCGCGATCGGGTTTGAGGAGCGCGGCGTAGGCGCTCGTAATCATGGCGAGGGCAAGCGCGACGATGCCGTAGAGGCAGTATGACGTGATACTGAAGATGTATCCGCCGCCCACGGCCGCAGCAGTGGCGATGGCGGTGAGGTCGCCGGGCTGGATGGGCTGCGATTTGAAGGTGATGACGAAATACTCCGCGATGCCGATGGCGAAGAAGACGAACGAGGCGATGGCGGACGCGGCACCACGGCGCTGGAAGAGGTAGAAGAAACCCGCGACGACGGCCGTGACGAGGAAGATCTCCAGCAGCAGGCAGAGCGGGTACATCCACAGCAGGTTATGGTTGCTGGGGAGCTCGAGTGCGAGCGTGGCGAAGATGCCGGTCGCGACCATGGCAAGCGCACAGGCTGCCTGGGGGTGCGGCCAGCGGCTGCCGGGCTCGAAGAGCGCGAGCAGGCGAGGACGTAGGCGCGGGCGGGCAAGTGAGAGGTAGACGCAGCCCGTGAGCACCGCATTCATGATGATCGGGGCGATAGGCTCGTCCTGCACAAGGCCGAGCGCGCCCCACACGCCGATGAACACTTGGATGGCGAGGAACGCAAGCGCCCACGCCACGCCGCTCGCACGGTAGGGAACGCGCCCCGTCTTCGCGGGGGCGGCGTCTTTCTCGGAGGACGAGGCGGCGGTGGCGTTTGTGCGCCAGCCGCGAACCTCGCGTACAGCGAGGACGATGCTTGCGATGGCGGCGGCAAACGAGATGATGGCAACGAGCATGGGAGCCCTTTCGGTCTTTGTGAACAAAGCGAGCAACTAACGGCGTATTTACCAGCGCTTTGCGGAATGCTGATACAAGCAAATCCCCATGATACCCCGCGATTGTCGAGATTCTATCGACAGCGGCTTGCTTTATATAAAACGTTGAAATCGCTGCTAACGAGGTGCGCAGCCGTGACGCGGGCGAACCATATGCAAAGCGGGCAGCGCAGAGGTGCCCTTCGTCACGATGCCGTGCCGCATGGTTTTGAGCGAGCGCTCGCAAGGTGGATGTATGGGTGTGACGGGGTTTGGTGGTCGGGCGGGCGCCGCGTGGTGCGGCTACTCATTCGTTTCGGTTATCAACGGTTGTTTTGCGATGGCGCGAGTAGCCGGAGTTAGTGCACGCTTTCTACCTGCGACTTCTATCATCGAAAGCGGGTGTCTACTCGGCCTCTTACAAAATAACCGTTGATAACCGAAACGAGTTGTTTGGAGCCGCATAGCCTGGGCTGATTTCCCAACAAGAAAGCGCCCCGACCCGCATAAGCGCGAGTCGGGACGCTGCATGTTAGCTAGAGCCTTGCGCACGTTGCGCGCGGTGGGCGCGTTCGCCTCCGTTACGGCCGCTCGTCTGGAGCGATGCGCGTCAGCTTGTCGAAGCTCTTGAACTTCGCGAAGAGCGGCACGTACTCCACGAAAACGCTTGAGTTCTCGAGGCCGAACCATTGTGCGGGCGAGCCGGCGAAGCCACGGATGGCGTATTTCAGCGAGATGGCCGTGCGCTCGCGGCTGTCGATGTCGCTTTCCGGCGCGAGCGTCTTGCGCAGCATGCAGAACTGGAACGAGCCGATGTTGCCCGGGCGCTTATACACGGAGTAATCGCGGCGCTGCGGCGGCAGCTCTCCCGAGGCGGAGAGGTCTTGCACGATCTGGCGGAGGTAGGCGTTCACGCGTTGGTTGACCTTGTAGCCCAAGAACAGGTGCACACGGAAGATGTAGTCCGTGTCGAAGTTCTCGACCGAGTACGCGAAGGTATACGGGTCGTCCATGACTTCGACGTTCACGAACCACCACGCACGGGCGCGCTTGGGGTGCTTGTCGAAGATCGAGAAGAGGATGTCACGATCGAGATAATCTGTGTTCGTGCCGTTCGTGAGGTAGACGAGGTTGTCTGCCACCAGGTCGTAGGTCTGGTCGTCGCGCAGCCGCGCGAGCTGATCGAGGTAGCTGCGCACGGGCAGGAGCGTCGCCTGACGGCGCTCGACGGCGGTGCCCGCGTACCAGCAGAGCATGATGCTCATGATGAGGGCGGCGAGCAAGATGGTGAAGTAGCCGCCGTGGAAGAACTTCGTGAGCGACGAACCGAAGAAGAAGCCCTCGAGCATCACGAAGAACGCCACGAAGATGAACGGGAAGAGCTTGAGCTTGCGCACGCTGTGCAGGTAGATGAAGAGCAGCACTGTCGTGCAGAGCATGGTGATGGTGATGGCGAGGCCGTACGCCGCTTCCATATGCGCGGAGCTCTGGAACAGCAGCACGACGACGATGCAACCCACCCACATGACTTTGTTGACGAGCGGGATGTAGAGCTGGCCCTTCGTCTCGGCGGGGTAGAACACTTGGAGGTGCGGCATGAGGTCAAGGCGGCTCGCCTCGGAGACGAGCGAGAACGCGCCGGTGATGAGCGCTTGCGAGGCGATGATCGCCGCGAGCGCGGAGAGCACGACGCCGAAGGGGCGCATCATGTCTGGGAGCATCTGGAAGAAGGGGTTCAGATCCTCGATGGTCGCGAGGTCGGCGTTGCCCGTGTTGGCAAGGAGCCACGCGCCCTGGCCGAGGTAGCTCAAAATGAGGCATACCTTCACGAACGGCCAGGTGGCGTAAATGTTGCCCTTGCCCACGTGGCTCATGTCGGAGTAGAGCGCCTCGGCGCCGGTCGTGGCGAGGAAGCAGCTGCCCAAGATCATGATACCCGCATGGTTGTTGGGGCTGAACAGGAACTGAATGCCGTAGATGGGGTTGATGGCAAGGAGCACCTGCGGCGCGACGAACATCGAGATGAGGCCGACGCCGCCCAGGAACAGGAACCAGAACGTCATCACAGGACCGAATGCGCGGCCGATCTTCGAGGTGCCGGCGCGCTGCACCGCGAAGAGGATGCAGACGATGGCGAGCGTGATGATGACCACGTTCGTTTGGTTATCGCCGATGAGCGCATGCATCTCGGGGATGGTGCGCAGACCCTCGACCGCGGTGGTGATGGTTACGGCGGGGGTGAGCACGCCGTCGGCGAGCAGCGCCGAGCCGCCGAGCATGGCGGGGATGATGAGCCACTTGCCGAAGCGGCGCACGATGCTGTAGAGCGCGAAGATGCCGCCTTCGCCGCTGTTGTCGGCCTTGAGCGAGACGAGCACGTACTTTATGGTGGTGAGCAGCGTCACCGTCCAGATGACGAGCGAGAGCGCGCCGAGCACGAACTCCTCGGTGACGCTCATGATGCCGCCGTTGCCGGCAAGGAGCGCTTTCGTGACGTACATGGGCGAGGTGCCGATATCGCCGTAGACAACGCCGATGGTGACGAGCATGGCGCCGAGGCTCACCGGGATGGTGTGCGCCTTGGGATGCGCGGCGCCTTCGATGGTCTTGGGGGGACGGACGGTTTTGCGCCCGCGTCCGCGCTTGCCGGTTTGTTCGGCTTTCTTCACGCGTTTGAGCGAGATCGATCCGGTAGAGCTCGGTGGGGCGGCGACCCCGTCGGTCTCGGCCGGGTGTTCGGATTCCGGCTGCTCGACCTTGGTCTTCTGGTCCATTTCGTTGAACTCCTTGAGAGCGTGTTTCGGCGGAATATGCCGTTCGGCCATTATAGCGATATGCGCCCATGTGTGCGAGAGCGGTGGCGCTTTGTCGAGGCGGCGGCGCGGAGTGTTACATAACCCCAGGACTCGGCCTGCATAGCCAGAGCCCCGGGGATGATCTACGCCCTGCGTTTCCCGAGCCTGCGGTTGCTGCGATTATGCCCGGCGTACGAGGTAGCAGTGGTGAATGCGCTTGTTGCGCTGGAAGTCCTCCGGGATGGTCGCATCGGTGATGTCCTCGAGCTCGATGTCTGCGCGCACGAGCGCCTCAACGTCTGGTTTGAATCCGCGCAGGTTGCACGAAAAGATCGCCTCGCCGCTCGGCTCGAGCAAATCGACGACGCCGCGCAGCAGCTCTACATGATCACGCTGGACGTCCCAGGTGCGCTCGCCCATGCGCGCCGAGTTCGAGAATGTGGGCGGGTCGCAGAAGACGAGGTCCCAGCGGTTGGCTGTATGTCGCTGGCGTTCGACCCACGCGAGGACATCGTCGCGTACGAAATGGTGATCGGGGCCGGTGAAGCCGTTGAGTCGCATGTTCTCTTCCGCCCAGTCGAGATAGGTGTTCGAAAGGTCGACGGTCACGGTCTCCTGGGCGCCGCCGCTCGCCGCGTAGCAGCTCGCGGTACCGGTGTAGGCGAAGAGGTTGAGGAACGTGCGGGCTTTCCGGGCGTGCTCGCGCACGAGGCTGCGGGCGAGACGGTGATCGAGGAAGATGCCCGTGTCGAGCCGGTCGTTGAACTCGACGGCAAACGTGAGGCCGCCTTCTTCTATGAGGACGCGTTCGCCATCGCTCGCCGTCCGCCTGCTGGTTTGCTGTGCGCGCCCGTACTGCGAGCCGCCACGCGAGCGCATGCGCGTCTTCACGTGCACATGCTCGGCGGGAACGTCGAGTACGCGGGGCGCGATGGCGAGGATGTCGAGCATGCGCGCATGCGCGATTTCGGGGTCGATGGTGCGGGGCGGCGCGTATTCGGCGATGACGAGCCAGCGTCCGGGAGTCGTCGCACTACCCTCATAGAGGTCGATGGCAGCTGAGTAATCGGGCAGGTCGGCGTCGTAGACGCGATAGCAGGTGACGTCTTCGCGCTTCGCCCAGCGGCGACGCAGGCGCGCGACCTTGATAAGGCGCCGTGCGAACTGCTCGGAGGCGGGGACGATGAGCGGGATGGGCTTCCCATCGCCCACGTCGACGGTGGCGGCAACAGCACCAGCGCCGGCAATGTTGACCTTGGGATGCTTTGCGCCGGGGGAGCTGGCAGCATCCTGCTTTTGAGCCGCGCGCGCATCGTCTGAGCTTTTGCGCTGGCCATCACCTCCTAACGGCGTCTCGCCTGCACCACCCAGTACGGTGAGCACGAGCTCGTCGTTTCCAAGGGAGAGCGTTTGCGTGCCGCGGGCGGATCTGCCGGGGATGTTCGGCACCTCGTTGCGCGCGAGACAGGCGATGCGCCATGAAACGCAGGCCGGAGTGCGGGCGAGCTCGGTCGCGAGGCGCAAGGCCGCTGCTGCCGCGTTCTCGCCGACCGGGGTCGTATCGCCAACGATGGCGCCCATGAGCGGGGCGTTTGCGCGAGCGCGTGGGAGGGCCGCAACAAGCTTGCCCGCTGCGGGCTCAACGATGCCCACGACTGCAGCGAGCCCCGCGGCCCGGACGATGCGTTCAGCTGCTTCGCGGGCGCGCTGATCGAAGTCCGTTGCTACGATGTGCCCGGCGAGCGCTGTCGCATCGAGCTCGCAACCGCGGGCTTCGGCAAGAAGTTCGCGCCAAAGTGCAGGGTCGTGCTGCGCCCACGCCTGGAACCCCCAGCGAGTGCGTGTGGCGCCTGGTGCCCGTCCGGCGAGCATCCCCGCCGCCTCCAAAAGGATGCCGCCTTCGCCACAGGCGATATCGAGTAGGTAGGGAAGGGCGCGCGGCCGCGCTTTTTCGGCATCTGCAGCGTCTGCGGCCGATGCTTCGTTCTCGGAACGTTCCGATGCGGAGGCGGGGCGCTTTGTCTTGCGGCGCGGCAGGGCGGGCTGGCAGAGCTCGCGCCATCCGCCCTCGGCAAGCACGAGCGCAGCGTAATCTGGGCGGAGGATGTCGACACCCGTGGGCGCGCACGCAAGTGCCGCGCGCGGGATACGTTTGAAGAGCGGTTCACCCGAAAGGTCGAAGGAGAGGCTCGCGCGCTCGCCGCGGATCGTGAGCGAAAGGCGGACGTCGGGCGCGTGCGTATCGATGCGAGGGCGCGTGCCGGTGTCCGCGAGCATGCGGTCGGCGATGCCGTCCTTCGCGCGGAGCGAGGCATAGCGCGTGTTGCGGATTGCGTCGTTCGTTCCATGGGCGGAGATGGCGATGCTCGCACCCGGCTTGAGGATGCGCGCCCAGGGGAGTTCGTAGACGCCGCTGTAGAGATCGTCGTCCGTAGCACAGCTAAAACGGCCGATGACGAGGTAAACGCGGCTCGCGAGACGCGACCACAGGCAGGCGCGGTAGGCGTCGCGCGCGTCCCCCTCGAAGGAGACGCGACCTTTGAGCGGTCGGACGCGCGGGATACCGAGGGCGCGCAGCTCATCGGCGAGGGCGCGCTCGAACGTCGCCGGGCAGCTTGCGTAGCATTCCATGGAAAGCCTTTCTTGGTTGGTTGCCCACCATTGTACCTGCTTCGCAGTAGTAAGCGGCGGCGGGTGCCGCGGCG
>CAJLVH010000058.1 GCA_905210055.1 uncultured Enorma sp.
CGGCGACGACCGCCGGCCTTGGCGAGGGCCAGGAAGGCGCCATCTACGTGCTCGGCGAGCAGATTACCACGGTATCGGGTATGGCCGCCAACCAGCATGGTGCGCTTGAGACGGCAACGAATGGAGCCGAGCTCTCTGCTGTGGCAACGCTCGCTCCCGACCAGGTTGTCTTTGCCTATGCGCGCTACCATGCGAGCTCCGACAGCGTCCTTGCAGGGTATGTCGATGGCAACACGGGCGGCATCTATGCATACAGCGGCTACGTGCAGCTTTCTAACCCAACGCCGACGATTGAACTCAGCAGCGATGCTGGCTTGATTGTGACCAAGACTGCCGAGGGAGACTGGCCGCAGGTCGAGCTCACGGCTCAGCTTGATCCGGGCAACGCGACGCCGCATCTCACCTGGGCTTCGAGCGACGAGGATGTCGCCGCCGTTGATGAGAACGGCCTTGTGACGTTCAAGGCTCCGGGGCGCGTTGCCATTACGGTGACGCACGACACCACGGGCGCGGTGGCGCGGATCGAGCTCGTTGCAGTCGAGCCTCAGATTTCCGGCGCAAGCGTGTACCTCGCTGAATCGACCGATGGCGAGCGCTATACCTTCAAGTTGCATGCTGGAACGTCGGGCTCGCTTACCGAATTGCCTGAGGGATATGACGTTGTTTGGACGCTTACCGACGATGCAGAATCGGGAGCGACGCTTACGCAGCTTACTTCGAACCAGTTGAGTGCACGGCTCATGCGTGGGTCGAGTGATGCTGCAAACGTCACGGTGACGGCCAAGCTCCTCTTCGAGGGTGAAGAGACCGGCATCCAGGCAAGCATGGACGTTGCAATCGAGGGTACGGTGACCGCGCCCGATGCGGAAACCATCCAGGGCCTCATTGACGTCACGGTCAGCGATTCCAACGATGAAGTCACGCACGGTGCATGGACGACCGATCTTCTGCCGAATGCCGAGGGCAAGCACGATTCGTATTCCGTGAGCGAGCCGTATCGCACGGTCAATGGTTCGGAGGCAGTGGAAACCCTTGCAGACCAGGCCATGGTGCTGTTCGAGGGTGACCAGGCGACGTGGAAGGTCGACGTGACCGTCCATGGTTCCTATTATGCGGACGCGTACAACGGGCAGGATGTAGCCGAGGGCATCGAGCATGTGCTCGTGAGCGATCCCGCAGACGTGACGGTGACGCTTGTACGTTCGGCTGATGGCGCGTGGTCGGTCGATGCTTCCTCCGAGGGCACGGTCGCTTTCGAGGTCGCATGTGATGAAGAGCTGCCGCCCGCACCCGCGGCGCCCACCGCGAGCTATGTCGCCTCGCTCGACGGCGTCTCGGTGACGCTCGACGGTGCGAACGGCCAGCATAGCGAGGGCGCGACGGGATCGGACAACGCGCATCCCAATGTGACGTTCTCGGCAGCCGACGACGCCGATGCGACGCTGCTCGCCAGTAGCTTCACGATAGGCGAGCCGGTTGAGCAGGATGGCGTGTGGACGGTCGAGGTGACGGTGGACTGCCAGGATTATCTTGATGCCTATGCCGCGATGGGCGACCCCGCCTATGGAACGCACTACTTCGCGAGCGCCGAGGAGACGGGTAGCCGCGCCTTCACGCTTGTGCTCACGGGTACGGGCGAGGATGCCGCGTGGAAGCTTGCCGAGGGAGAGGCTGGGCATGCTGCCATGACCTTCAGCATCACCTGCTTGACGCTGCGACCGGCGGAGCTTGCCATCTACACGGGCGGTGCCCAGGGCGATTCAAGTCATTTCCCTGACGCTCACGTGGTGGACGGTTTGGGCAACGTCTATACGATCGACGAGCTGAACGAGCTGCTTTCCGGCCAGACCGCACGCGTGGCGTATTTCGATGGAACGACCGAAATCACGACCGACACCGTGCCCGGCGAGTATGAGGCGCGCATCGTGATCGAACAGGATGGCGCGCAGAATCGCGACGCCGACGAGTCCGTGACGGTGACGGTGAACGACGAGGCGTACGAGTTCGCGCTCGAGACCTCGACGCTTACGATCCGTAACGCCTCCGATGCCGCCGATGCCGAGGCGGGCGGAACGAATGTCGCGCTTCTTGCTAGCGATGCGGGGGCAGACGAAATCGCAGCGGCGCTCGAGGTCGATGACGTTGTAGCGCAGCTACCGGCGGACACGCAGGTGCTCGTGAACGACCGCGAGGGCGGTTTGCTCGAGGGCGAGAGCCTTGCCGGCGTGACGCTCTTCAGCGACGAGCTGCTGGGCGCCGAGGATCTCGGCGGGATCGACCGCTACGAGGCGCTGGTCGCGCGGGCGGCGGAAGACGGCTATGAAATCGACGCTGAGCATGCGGACTTCCGGTATCTCGACCTTGTCGACGCGAATCAGTCGAACGTTTGGGTGAGCTCCACCGAAGGGGCGACCATCTACTGGAACGTGCCCGAAGGGGCGGATCCCGAGAGCCTGCAGGTGCTGCACTTCGCCGGTTTGCATCGCGAATACGGTGTGAACGCGACGGAGCTTGAACAGCAGATCGCCGACTGCACGGTGGAGGCCATGGAGCTCGATACCGCGCATGTCGAGGACGGTTACGTGAGCTTCGAGGTCGGGCGCGCCAACTTCAGCCCGTTCGTGCTTTCGTGGGAAGAACAGGAGCCTGAGGTCGCGACGGTAACATTCGACCCGCAGAGCGGCGTGTTCGCCAACTCAGATGAAGCGACGCGCACGGTGCCGGTGGGCGAGGCGCTTGGCGAGCTGCCCGTCGTGACGCGCACCAGCTACGTGTTCGATGGTTGGTTCACCCAGGCGCAGGGCGGTGAAGAGGTCACGGCAGAGACGGTGGCCAGTGCCGCCGGCGCGGTAACGTATTATGCGCACTGGTCCGTTGACCCGGCGACGTTGCCTGCGGTGCTCACGCTGAACGCGAGCGAGGGCGTGTTCGCCGACGGATCGAATACCACTACCTGCGAGGTTGCAAAGGACGTGGCGATCAGCGAATCTGACCTGCCCATCCCTACCCGCGAGGGCTATGTGCTCGCGGGCTGGTATTTCGACGAGCAGCTGGAGCAGCCCGTGGTGTTCGCGGAGGACGCCGATCCGCAGCAAGGCATCGAGGCAACGACCTTTAGTGAGGATGCGCCGCTTTACGCGAAGTGGCTGCAGGATATTTCTGACGGCGTGAGCCTTTCGGCAGATGGTTCCAGCGCGTGTGCGACCTACACGGGTGAAGCACTGCCCGTTGCACCGGTCTTCGGCGAGGGATTCCCTGAGGGCGAGCAGGCCGGCGTGACGGTGTGGTACCGCGACGAAGGAGCGGGCGACGATGCGTGGACGACCGACGCTCCGGTGAATGCTGGTACGTACGACGTGCGCCTAACCTACGACGGCACGGACACATACGCGCCGTTCGACAAGGTGTTCGAGGCGGACTATGTCATCGCCAAGGCAACCCTTGAGCAGGAGGGACTCGTTGCCGATCCTGCGGAGGTCGAAGCGGGAACCTCGCTGGCAGACGTCTCGCTTGCCGGCGCTACGGTAACGAGCTCTGTGACGGGCGCGGAGGTAAGCGGTTCCTGGAGCTGGAAGGATGCAGGCGCAACGGTTGATGCCACCGGCTCGTTCGAGGCGGTCTTCACGCCTGATGACTCTGAGAACTATGACGTGCTTACGGTCGAGGTGGCGGTGTCGGTTGCCGATGGCGGCGGCGAGGACAAGCCGGAGAACCCCGATGAGGGCGAGGAGGATCCCGACGCGCCCGGCGGAGACGATGAGAAGCCCGGAGAGGGAAGCGACCCCGATGGCTCTGGCGACCAAGAGCAGCAGCCTGGTTCGGATGCCGACGAAGGCTCTCACGACGGGGCGGCAGGCGAAGAGCTTTCGAGCACGGGCGACATGTCGATGCTGCTTGTCGGGGGTACGGCTTTGATCGGTTCCGCAGCGGTTCTTGGCGGCGCGGCGCTCAAGAGGCGTGAACGCAGCTAAGACATATCGGTAACGCAACGACGAACGGCGGCCGGGGCAGATGATGCTCCGGCCGCCGCGTAATGTCCCAAAATGCACCTGTCCCTCATTGGGACACTCATTACACGTCGATGTGGCGCTGGTCGCGCTTGCGGCGGATGCGCTTGATGCGCGAGAGCGCCTCGCTGCGACGCTCCTGCTCGCGGCGCTCTTCGATATTTGCCAGCGTGCGCTCGCGGCGTTCGGCAAGGGCGTCGGGTGAACGGCCGGCGATCTCGCGGCGAGCGGAGGAGTTCTCTGTCGGGCGCTTGCGACGGGGCATCATGCGCGCGATGTCCTCGTCGGTGGGCGACATGATGTTGAAGCGAAGCGAGAGCCAGCGCGTTCCCATGGTCACGGCGACGCACGCCACCACAGCGGCGACATGCGAAACGTCTAGCTCGACGAGGGCCATGTAGACGCAGCCGCCGGCGATGGCCGCGAGCGCATAGAGGTTGCTCCGCTGGAAGATGTTGGGAACCTTGCCCAGGAAGACGTCGCGCAGCATGCCTCCGCCCACGCCGGTGAAGAACCCCATCATGACGCAGATCATCGGATTGAAGCCGTAAACCAGGGCCTTATCTGCGCCGGTGGCGGAATAGAGCCCCACCGCGAAGATATCGAGCACGGCGATGAGCCTGTCTTGCTGTTCGATGAACGAGGGGATGATATACACCACGGTGGCGGTGATGATGGCCGCCGGGAGCGCGAGCGGCTGTTCGAGTAGATAGACGCTGCCGACCTGGAGCGTGACGTCGCGCAGCAGACCGCCGCCAAGACTGCAGAGCACGGCGAGCGCCACGGCGCCCACGAGGTCAAGCTTGTGCTCGCGCGCCGTGAGCGCGCCCGAGACAGATGCGACGACGATGGCGATGAGCTCGAGCCAGAAGGGGATGGCGACCGGTGCTTCCACGGCACCGGAGGCGGGGGAGACGAGCCGTGCGAACAGCGGTTCCGCGATTGCGATGACGTCCAACGACAAGCTCCCTCCCTCGTGGGGGTGCGACGGTTTCGAGATGGCGCGCTGCGCCCCTCACAGTATGACAGGAGGGGTGCATACATGGCGCAAGAATGTCGAAATACGCGTACGCGGTCCGGCATAGCTTCTTTTTCATGTATAAAAAATCAGCAGTTGCAATACGGGGCAGATACGGTACAATTTCCTGTGCTAACAACGGAGAGTTGTCCGAGTGGCCGAAGGAGCACGATTGGAAATCGTGTAGGCGTCAAAAGCGTCTCCAGGGTTCAAATCCCTGACTCTCCGCCAGTTGCTTATTCTGCGGCGCGTCTTCCAGGCGCGCCGATTCACCCCACGCGGAGGGGTGGCAGAGTGGTTGAATGCGGCGGTCTCGAAAACCGTTTATCCGGTAACCCCGGGTACGAGGGTTCGAATCCCTCCTCCTCCGCCAGATGGTATACGAGCCCGGTTCCCTTGGGGAGCCGGGTTTTTGCTGTCGAGCGCAGGGATTCGAACCCGCAGGGCGCGGAGCGGAGCCAACGGCGTGAGCCGTTGGCCGCGCAGCGACCCGCGCGGCGCAGCCGCGCGAGGGCTGCTTGCTCTATGAGTCGAAGACGTTAATGAGCAAAAAGCGCAGAAAGCTTCAATAAGAGAACTCTAGACAACCCTTGTTGAAGCTTTCTACGCTTTTTGCTCATGTAGGTGCCTGGCGTTGCTGAGGTTTGGAGCGGGGCGACCGGGTCGTGTGGGTGGATCCGCGCCGCAAGGCGCAGCCGCGCGGACATCCCTCCTCCTCCTTCGTCCAGCGCTTTCCATTCATGTGCGTTATCTGTTCATTTCCGCGCGCTGGTTCTGAGTGGTATGGGAAATGGTGCACATGCGCTTGAGGCTAACCTGCAGGTATTCGCATGGTGCCATATTGGTTTTAGAAAACCGCAAGATTGGTGCCAGACAAAGCCCAGAATTGTGTCAGAACGCCGTGTCATGCTATGGCTGCATGGAAGGGGTCAGGAGCGACACCGTTCTCACGCGCGAAACGACGCGCGGGCGGCTCGGGCGAGCTGGCGATAACGGAAGAGGCCGAGATATGCTCGGGCAAACTGGGACGTCGGGGGTATGTGTGGAGCTCATGAGGTTGTAGCTGCGTCTTCTTGTGATTCTTGCAACAAGCGGCTATAGTAGCTGAGTCCTTTCCTGCTTCGGGCGCACCTTCACGACCCGAAGCCGTATGTCCAGAGGAGGTGACCACATGAAGGCCTATGAACTGCTGTTCTTCGTCAACCCTTCCCTCGATCCCGAGACTCGTCTTGAGGTCATGAAGCGCATCGACACCACGATCGCCGAGGCGAATGGCAAGGTTGACAGCGTTGACGAGTGGGGCAAGCGCAAGCTCGCCTACGAGATCAACGATCTCACCGAAGGTGACTACACCCTCATCAACTTCCATGCAGATCCCGCGTCGATCGCCGAGCTCGATCGCGTTCTCCGCATCAACGATGCGGTGGAGCGCCACATGATCGTCCGTCGCGACGACAAGGAGTAGACCGTATGGAAGGGGCGCGTAAGCGCCCGGGCGGTCGAACCGCCGTGGGGCGCGCAGGCGCCTCGAGTAGTGAGAGGTAGTGAGCAAGCATGAGCATCAACCGAGTGAACATTTCCGGCAACCTCACCCGCGATCCGGAGCTTCGCATGACGAGCGGCGGCACCCAGGTGCTCTCGTTCGGCGTTGCGGTGAACGACCGCAGGCGCAACCCGCAGACTGGCGAGTGGGAGGATTATCCTAACTTCGTGGACTGCACCATGTTCGGTGCGCGCGCGGAGGCGGTGAGCCGCTACCTCAGCAAGGGATCCAAGGTCGCCATCGAGGGCAAGTTGCGCTACAGCTCCTGGGAGCGCGACGGCCAGCGGCGCAGCAAGCTCGAAGTCATCGTCGATGAGATCGAGTTCATGAGCCGCTCCAATCAGGGAGAGGGAGGCTACGCCCCCGCCCATCAGCAGGCTCCTCGCGGCTATGCGCCGCAGCCTCAAGAGCGTCCGCAGGCTCCCGTCCAGACCCCGCCGGCAACGGATTATTACGACAGCGATATTCCGTTCTAGGCTCGGGCTGGCTTGCACGAGTGCGCGGCAGCGTTGAGCTTTCGCGCAAAACGAAAGGTATTTTGACATGGCTAATGATTACTCAGCACGTCAGCCGCGTCGTAAGTACTGCCAGTTCTGCAAGGAGAACACCGAGTATATCGACTACAAGGATACTCAGCTTCTCCGTAAGTACATGACCGACCGCGGCAAGATCAAGCCGCGTCGCGTCACTGGCGCTTGCACGCAGCACCAGCACGATATCGCGAACGCCATCAAGCGCGCCCGCGAGATGGCTCTTCTGCCGTATGCGGTCCCCGTGGTTTCCTCCCGCGGTAACCGCAACCGCGACTAGCAGGCTGCGTTATTACCCATGATGGCATCCGGCGAGCGACAGGACGGTGCGGGCACCGAGATCGTTCCCGCCACCTCGCAGCCAGGTAGCCCTTCCAAGGGGCTGCTGTGGTATGCGGGTATCGCCGTCTCCGTCGCTATCATGGCGCGCTATCCCATGCTCGGGGTCATGTGCCTCGCGATGGGGCTCAGGACTCAGGCGGAGCGCTTCGACGCCAAGGGCTTGGGCATCGGTGTTGGGATCGCGTGCGGAGTGCTTGCGGCGTGGGGCGTTGCGTTCGGCTTCGAAAGCATGCTGTACGCTGTGGCGCCCGTGGGCATCTGCATCGCCGTTTCTGCGCTTATGTGGAAGAGGCGCGCAAGCGTGCTCGCCATCTCGCTCGTTGTGGTGGCAAGCGCTGCGTTCTCCATGGTGGTGGATGCGGTCGCGCTTGCCGGCATGGGGATGGGGCTCGACGAGGCGATGCTCAGCATGCTCGAAGAGGCCGCTCGCGCCTATGTGGGACGAGGTGTCGAGGCCGAGCTCGCGCTCGCAACCGCGATGCCCGTCTTCGAGAGCATCTGGCCGTTCGTCTACGTTGCCTCGTCGCTGCTGAACGTCGCCTTTGCGGGCTTCGGTTCGCTGCTAGGCGGAGTTCCGCAGGTTCGCCCGGGCAGTCGCATGTCTTATGCGGATGCGCAGGCACATGTGCCGCAGATAAGCTCGTTCGATGCCCCTCTGTGGGCGGTTGGGCTTGTGGCGCTTGCTGTTCTGGGCATCGCGGCGTCGACGCTCTCGATTCCCGAGGCGGAACTCGTGCGCACCGCATCGTGGACGCTGCTTCTCAGCGTGAGGTTCATCTTCACCGTGCAGGGGCTGGGTGTCTTGATGGGTATGCTCAACCGGTGGCGACTTGGATGCTTCACGCGCGTTGTCGTCATCATGATTGCAGTCTCGCTCGAGACGATGTTCGTCTTGAGCATCATCGGCCTCATCGACGTGTGGGCCAACTTCCGCAAGCTTCCGCGGGATGGCGCACGCGCAGAGGCGCACAGGTAAGCATGCGCCGCATATGCGGCGTGTAGGTTAGGAGATCTCATGAAAGTCATTCTTCTTGGTGAGATCAAGGGCAAGGGTGGCGAGGGCGACATCGTCGATGTCGCGCAGGGCTACGCCGAGAACTACCTCTTCCCGAAGAAACTCGCCGTTGCGGCAACGAAGGGAGAGCTGAAGCAGCTCGAGCAGCGCCGCAACAACATCGCGAAGCGCGAGGAGAAGCGTCTTGCCGACGCCAACGCGCTCAAGGCTTCGCTGGACGGCAAGCAGGTCACTGTCGACGTCAAGGTTGGCGACGAGGGCATCCTGTTCGGCTCCGTTACCGCCGCCATGGTTGCCGACGCCATCAAGGCGCAGCTCGACCTCGACATCGATCGCAAGCGCGTCGAGCTCGGCAAGCCCATCAAGGTCGCCGGCGCCCACACCGTGCCCGTGTCGCTCTACCGCGACATCCGCGCGGAGGTCGTCGTGCTCGTCGGTGTGACCGCCGCCGACGCCGCCGCCGAGGAGACCGCTGAGGTCGCCGAGGAGGCTGCTGTCGAGGAGGTTGCCGAGGAGACCGCCGAGACCGTGGAGGAGTCCGCCGAGTAGCGATTTGCCGCTCCCGCGAACATCTCATCACGTGATGCATGAAGGCTCGTGCTGTGCGCGCGGGCCTTTTTGCATGCGAAGAGCCGGCGGTGCGGACGGTGCGGGCGTTCCTGTCGGATCATGCCGCTTAACCGATGCCACAGCGATCGCAATCTGTCGCCCCACCTTGCCGGCATGCGGTTATGAACAGGAAACGGAAAGTGCTGTCAGATTATTGAGCGCAGCGCATCAAGGCGATGTGCAGGTGGAAGCACCCGAAATATCTGGCACGAGATGCGTGGAAAACCTGCTTCGAGGCGCCGCATCGGATGGGGAGGGCGGCCTCAAACGATCGGTGAGGGGAGACGCAAAAACTTTCAAGTTCATCTTGAAAGTTATGCTTGACAAATCTCGTAGGTGAGAAATCCACAGGTCGACCGTGGAGTGCGTGAAAAACCGCCTACAGATGTTCGTGTTTTCCGCATCAAGGCAAGCTTCTGATTTTGTAAAGTGCACGGTCGTTTTCCTGCACATTGAATAAGACGCATGCCTATACCTGCGAATTCACATAATACACAAATAAAGGAACGGTAAATACTGCTAAAAGAAACGGCAAAACTGAATAACCGCAGGTTGCTTGCAGTGGTGTTGAAAAGTCATACCTGTAGAGTCTTCACAATGTGGAAAACGTTGAAAACCCTTGTTTGCGCAGAACCTCGCGCCGAGGTTATGAACACTCGCATGTGGAAAGAAAAGCTGCCGAAACTGGTGCGAATCTGGTGCCTGGCACAATCCTAATGCACTAAGATTGTGCTCCCCATATCATCCCTGCGCATCCTGTGGATTGCGCCGTGCAAGAAAGGGTTGCCAAGCGTGACGCCGAACGACTATGCCCCCGCCGCCGTCGACCGCGGCGCACGTCAGGGCTTGCCCAACAATACGGAAGCCGAGGCCAACGTCCTTTCGGCCATGCTGCTTTCTCCCGATGTGGTGGATGACGCCATCTCGGAGCTCCGCATCGACGACTTCTACCGCCCCGCGCACCGCGAGCTCTTCGGCGCGATGGTTTCCATGAACGAGCGCGGCATCCCCATCGATTCCATCGCGGTCGTCGACTACCTCGCTTCGGAAAACAAGCTCGCCACCGTGGGCGGTGAGGCGTATGTGCTCGAGCTCGTAGGCAACACGATCGCGCTCGCAAACTGGCAGCACCATGCCCAGATCATGCGCCGCGACGCTCTGCTGCGCGACCTCATCAAGGCGGCCGGCGAGATCAACCGCCTTGCCTACGATGCGCCGCTCGACGCGAAAGAGGCTGTCGAGCAAGCGGAAAGCCTCGTGCTCAAGATCACGGACCGCGAGGTCTCGAGCGCCTACCGTTCGCTCACGGACTTCATGATCGAGGCATACGACGAAGCGGCGGAGGCTGCGGCGGCGGGCGGACAGGCGCACGGCGTCTCGACCGGTTATCCGAGCCTCGACCGCCTGCTGCTGGGCTTGCGCGAGGGACAGCTCGTCATCCTCGGCGCGCGTCCGGCGGTCGGTAAGACTTCGTTCGCCCTCAACCTCGCGCTCAACGCGGCTGCGGACGGCTACACCGTCGGCTTCTTCTCGCTCGAGATGTCCGGTAAGGAAATCGCGCAACGCCTCATCTGCGCACACGCCGCGGTTTCGATCTCCGATTTCCGCACCGGCCGTATCGAGCCGGCACAGTGGGCGAACATCACTGAGGCCACGCAAGAGCTGGCCAAGCTCGACATCCTCATCGACGATACGCCCGGTACCACGGTGACCGAGATTCGCGCCAAGGCGCGCCGCATGCTCCACAACAAGGAGAAGTCCATCATCATCCTCGACTATCTGCAGCTCGTAAGCCCTCCCGCCGGGCGCCGCGCGGAGAACCGCTCCGTCGAGGTTTCCGAGATGAGCCGTGCCCTCAAGATTTTGGCGAAGGAGCTCGGGGTGGCCGAACTCATTGCCCATGAAGTTCAGATAGCCCTCGCCGGCCAG
>CAJLVH010000059.1 GCA_905210055.1 uncultured Enorma sp.
CACCTCAACCGTCTCGATGCCCTCGTCCACGCCCAGCGCCACACGGCAAGGCCCTCGTCGAGCTCCGCCACGGCCTCATCCACCGTGCTGAACGTCGGCGCAGGCTGCTTGCCGCAGAAGATGGCGTTCACGCAGTTCGTGGACTGGTACACGCGCTGCGCCACCGCGAGAGCCATGTTGGCATCCGCCGGGTAGTAGGCGTTCACCACGTGCGTATCGTTCGCCTTGTTGAGCAACAGGTCGATGAAGCCAGGGTCCTGGTGCGAGAACCCGTTGTGATCCTGGCGCCAGCAGTGGCTCGAGAGCAGGATGTTCAGCCCCGCGATGGGCGCGCGCCACGGAATCTCGCGCACGGTCGCTTCGAGCCACTTGCAGTGCTGGTTGACCATGGAGTCCACCACATGGATGAAACTCTCGTAGCTCGACCACACGCCATGGCGACCGGTGAGCACGTACGCCTCAAGCATGCCCTCGCACTGGTGCTCGGACAGCTGCTCGATGACCTTGCCCTGGCTGGCGAGGAGCTGGTCGTTTGCCTCGTCCTCGTAAAAGCCGCCCTCCCACTGCTTGCGCGTCACGTCGTAGGCGGCCTGCAGGCGGTTCGAAGCGGTCTCATCCGGACCGAAGATACGGAAGTCGTCGAGGTTCTGCGCGAGCACGTCGGCCGTATAGGCACCGAAGACGCGCGCCGCCTCGGTCTGCCCCCAGCCGTGGCCGTGCTCGGCGACCGGCACCTCATGCGCGTGGATGTCTGGCAGCGTGAGCTCTCGGCGCACCGTGCCACCGTTAGCGTTGGGGTTCGCGCCCAGGCGCAGGTCGCCTTCCGGCATGAACGCGGTCACCTCGGGACGGATTTGGCCCTTGGGCGTGAAGAGTTCCTCCGGTGCATAGGAGCGCAACCAACCGCGCAGCACGCGGAAGTGCTCGTGCGTGTCCTTCGCCGAGGCGAGTGGCACCTGGTGCGCGCGCCACGAATCCTCGGTCTTCTTGCCGTCGATGTGCTTGGGGCACGTCCAGCCCTTGGGCGTGCGGAACACGATCATGGGGTAGACGGGGCGCGTCGCCTCGCCGCCGGCGTCTACCTGCGCTTGCGCGCATGCCTTGATGTCGCAAATCTCGTCGAACACCTGCTCCAGGAGCTCGGCGAAACGGCGGTGGATCGAGGCATGGCTCTCATCGTCAAAGCCGGCAACGAACACATGCGGGCTATAACCCATGCCGCGGAAGAACTGCTCGAGTTCCTCGTCCGAGATGCGCGCGAGAATTGTAGGGTTCGCGATCTTATAGCCGTTGAGGTGGAGAATCGGCAGAACGATGCCGTCCGTCGCCGGGTTGACGAGCTTGTTCGCCTGCCAGCCCGTAGCCAAGGGACCGGTCTCCGCCTCGCCGTCGCCCACCACGGCCACGGCAAGCAGGCTCGGGTTGTCGAGCACCGCGCCGTAAGCATGGGAGAGCGTATAGCCCAGCTCGCCGCCCTCGTGGATAGAACCGGGCGTCTCGGGCGCGAAGTGGCTCGGGATACCGCCGGGATAAGAGAAGCGGCGGAAGAACGTCTGCAGTCCGGCCTCATCGTCGGTGATCTCGGGGTAGCGCTCGCGGTAGGTGCCATCGAGGAGGCTCTGGGCAGTCCCCGCCGGGCCGCCGTGGCCGGGGCCCATGAGGAAGATGGCGTTCTGCTGGTGATCGGCGATGAGACGGTTCGTGTGCCCCATGAGGAAATTGATGCCCGGCGTGGTGCCCCAGTGGCCCACGAGGCGGTGCTTCACGTCCGCGCGACCGAAATCACGCGGCTCACCGGTTTTCTCGTCCACGAAATCTTTGCGCATGAGCGGGTTGCTGCGCAGATAGATCTGGCCGACAGCAAGGTAGTTCGCGCACCGCCAATACTTCTCCACGCCCTCGAGCGCAGCGTCCGACACAGGCGCGTCCAGTTTCTTCCACGGCGTTCCGATCACAGGCTGAGCCATACCGACCTCTTTCTCGTGCATACTGTGTTGCCGGTTTGATTATACGAATATACGTACATTTGACTAGAGGGAATTTGCAAGGTTTTGGTAAGGAGCTGAATTGAGGTGGAAGAAGCGGCTTGCCAGGCATGCGCGGCGCGCGAAACACTTGCCAGTAACGTCGCGTTCCTATGCGTCGAGCTCGACCTCGATATGGTAATGGTCGGCTCGATAGTAGGTCGTCACGAACTCACGCGGCACACCCTGCGCGTCGAAGGAGATGCGCTTACTAAAGAGCAGCGGCTCCCCGACCTCGATCTTCAGCAGATAGGCGAGTTCCTCGTCGGCCACGATCGCGTGAATCTCCTGCGTGGCCTGGCGCCAGCGCACATGCAGCTCATCGCTAATGTAGGCGCGCAGCGACTCGCGCGAGAAGTCGCGGTTGATGGCGTCGGGCAGAAACGCGCGCTCGAAGTAGTTGATCTCGAGGTACAGCGGGCGCTCCCCGCTATAGCGCACGCGGCGCAGACGGTACACATCCGCACCCTCATCAAGGCGGAGCGCTTGGGCAATCTCACCGCTTGCAGGAATGATCACCGCGTCGACGAGGCGTTTCTGTGCGATAACCCGGTCGTCGCTGCTTTTCTTCAAGAAACTCGTCACGTGGGTGAGGTCGGACTTCGGGCGGCTCGCGATGACCTCCGACCCGATGCCGCGGCGTTTGCTGATCATGCCGTTATCGGAGAGCATCTCCATCGCCCGCCGCGCCGTCGCGCGCGAAACGCCGTACTGCTCCATGAGCTCGGATTCCGATGGAATGAGGTCGCCCACGGCGTACACGCCGCTGATGATGTCTTGGAACAGGATGTCGTACAGCTGACGGTACAGTTGCTCCTTGCCGCTGAAATCCAATGGTGTGGCCACGTGCTCCCCTTGAACGTCCGTATATTTGGACTCTTTGGCTGTACATTTCAGCCATTACGAGCGTACCACAACCGCACCATGCGGCGGGCGGACGCCCTCAACCGGCGGCAGGCCCGCGCTTCCCAAATGATAATTTCAGTACCAGGTACTGAAATTATCACTACAGGCAAGCGGCCTCGATACGGCGCTTGAGCTCGTCGATACCCTGCCCGGTCTCGGAACTCGTCACGATGATGTCTTCCGCAGGCACGTTGAGCTGTTTTTTTATCGCTGCAAGCTGCTGGTTCTGCTTGCCGCGGCTGAGCTTGTCCGCCTTGGTAAGCGCCACCACAAACGGCAGCTCGCTTTCCTGCAAAAACGCGATCATCTGATGGTCGAGCGCACTCGGATCGTGGCGGATATCCACGAGCGAGACCACCAGGTTGAAGCTGCGCTCGAGGTCGAAGAAATCGCCGATGAGCTGCGCCCAGCGGTCGCGCTCCGCCTTGGAGCGACGGGCGAAGCCATACCCGGGCAGGTCGACGAAGTGCACGCCGTCCGCTTCGAAGAAGTTCACATTGCTCGTCTTGCCCGGCGTGCTCGAAACCTTCACCAAGCCCTTGCGGCCGAAGATCTTGTTCATGATGGAGGACTTGCCCACGTTCGAGCGGCCGACGAAGCTCACCTCGGGGCACGTCGACGGCGGAATCTGCGACGCCTTGCCATAGCTCGCCACGAAATGCGCGAGCTGGTAGTTGATGGAATCTGACATATTGGAACCCCTGTCAAAAACAAAAAGCAGTCTGTTCAGATGGTATCAATCGAGACGCGAGACGATCTCGAGTGCGATCTCGCTCGCGCGGCGTGCATAACCGTCCAGGTCGAAGTCGCGCTCGCAGAAGGCATCGTACGCCTCGTCGCAATTGTCGGAGATAGCGCGCAGCACGAGACAGGCGACGCCGTTTTTCGCCGCGATGTGCGCTACCGCGGCGCCCTCCATCTCCGCGCAGTCGGCTTGCGTAGCTTCGACTACCGCGGCGCGCATCTGGGCGCCCGTCACGAAGCGGTTGCCCGTGGCAATGGTTCCGCGCAGGTAGCCAGGGGTGTCGTGACCAGACGCGTCGCGGCCGGGCGAGTCACAGCCAGGCGCACCCCCAATGTCATGGTAGCCGCGGGCGCGGAGCACATGCTCGGCAAGGTCTACGAGAGCGGGCGTGGAGGCGAATTCCTCAAGGCACGGCACGGATTCCGCAATGAGTGCGGTATCGGTATCCGTGTAGCGCAGGCGCTCGCCAATCACGATGTCATCGATGTGCAGCGCCGGGTTGAGGCCGCCCGCGATACCGGAGAAGATCACGGTGTCAACGCCATACATGCTAATGAGCAGCTGCGTCGCGGCGGCAACGTTCACCGTGCCCATGCCGGCGGTCGTCGCGACCACGTCATGGCCGGCGTAGCGCCCGCCCGCGATGTGCAGCCCGGCAACATCCTTGGTGAAGCCGTCTTCCAGGGCGGCATATATCCCGCGCACTTCCTTCTCGAGCGCGCCGATGATGGCGATGGTATTCATCATGTCATTCCCTTCGCTTGAACTCTATCCAAGCAATAGACCATTATGATCTGGATAAGTCTCCAACAGCTGCTCTACGCTTCGCTGATAATCAAGCAGCCCATGGCAAATGCCACGCTCTTTCTCATCATCAAGACGATATCTCGGCAGCGACACGCTCACCGCGGCCAAGATCCGACCACGTTGACGCAGCGGCACAGAGAAGCAAACAACGCTTTCACTCGACTCCTCAAACTCAGAGAAGATGCCCGTTGCACGCTGCTCGGCAATCTGTGCAGTCAGCTCTTCGACGCTTGAAATGGTATGCGACGTCAAGCGCTTCAACGGTTCAGGAAAGAGCTCCACTATCTGCTGCGGAGTCGCATCGCATAAGAGCGCCTTCCCCAGTGCCGTACAATACGCCGGAATATGCTTGCCAATTGATGAAATCAGACGTACGGCCTGAGGTGAATCAACCTTTGCGATATAGAGGACGTCGCCACCGTCGAGAACGCCCAGTTGGCATGTCTCCTTACACACCGCCATCATGCGCTCCATCTCAGTGCGCAACACGTTTACCAAAGGAACGTTATCAACAAACGACGAGCCCACCGAAAACGCTTTGATACCAATGGAATAGCGTCCCGTTCCCGCCTCAAACGTGATGAACCGTCGGCTCTCCATCGTTTTAAGAATTGGCACAAGCGTGCTTTTGGAAACTCCAGTCGCATGCGACAGATCGGTTAAGGTGCAACCCTCTGGCGCACGCGAGAGCTCGTCGAGCACGTCGAGAACGCGTAATGTAGGACGATGCTCGGTCGGGTCTTGCGACCGGCGCTCGACGCAGGCAGGGCTCATGTCATCAATCTCCAGAAACTTGATAAGAAAAGGGTACCGCCCAGCAAAAGAACGGTACCCAGATTATAGCGTTCAAATGTTCCAACGGAATGAAAGCGCCGCAACCCCAGAGATGGACGAGCAGACAAACCTACTTAGGCTGTGGCCGTAGCCGATTCCGTCACATCCTCTGCAACAGGCTCCGAGGAATTCGCCTCGGCTCCCTCCGGCAGATCTTCAAAGCCCACGACGAGCGTAAGCACAAAACCCACCACAAAGCTAACTGCAAGCGACACCAAGAACGCCCCAAACGACACGTTCCAAAACACGGGCAACGTGGTAAGAGCCGGGAATGCAAACGCCGATGCCTGAACACCAAAGGCCCCTGCAATCGCACCGCCAACGGCTCCGCCGATACATCCGCACACCATCGGCTTCTTCAAGCGCAGATGCACACCATACACAGCGGGCTCTGTGATGCCAAAGAGCGTTGCCACCATGGCCGAAATCGCCGTCGTGCGAAACGCCTTGTTCTTGGTACGCAGTCCAACCGCCAAAGCCGCACCGCCCATAGCGAAGGTCGAACCGCCCATCATGGGCAGGATTGTGTCATATCCCAACACGGCAATGTTGTTCAGCATGATCGGGAAGATGCCCCAGTTGAAGCCAAAGATAACCATCACCTGGAAGAACGCGCCGATTACCAGACCGGCGACAATGGGGGAAAGACCAAAGAGTGCCTCGTACCCGCTTGCAAGCCAAGTGCCAATCACCGTGCCCAAAGGACCGAAGACCATCAACGCGACAGGAATGACAATGATGAGGCACACCGGCGGTGTAAGAATATCTCGCACCATCTGCGGAATGACCCTCTGACAAAGTATCTCGACCCATTTGAGCAAGTAGATGGTTAGAAGAATGGGAATCACTGACGACGAGTAAGTTACCGCCGTGATGGGGAGCAATCCGAAAAGCGCAAAGTCCTCGCCTGCATCCATGAGGGTCGAGAGATTCGGATACAGCAGGATGCAAGCCGCAAGCAGCGCCGTGAACTTGTTGACCCCGAAGCGCTTCGCGCTTGTATACGCCAAGAAAATGGGAATGAAGTAGAACAGCGCGTCACCCATCGCATAAATGACGGTATAGGTAGGGCTGCCCTCGGTGATGGCGCCCGTGAACACCAGTAAGGCAATGAGCCCCTTCATGATGCCGGCAGCGACCAGCAGATTGATGAATGGCAGGAAGAACGAGCTCAACAGGTCGCACACCGCATCAATCGCGCGCGCCACCGGATTCTTCTTCACCGCCTTCTCCTGTTCAGCCATGTGAACCTCCCAGACCTAAAATCTACTGTTTATCAACGAGCGCGATGACACGCGTGGTGGAGCCGGAACCGCCCTTGACCTTCATGGGCATAGCGATCACGTAAAACACCGGCGGCAGTGCGGTGAGGTTCGCCAACCCTTCAAGGATGGTCATGTTAGCGCCGAGAATCACATCGTGTGCAACGTTGGCATCTGCCGGAGCATCCGCCCGATCGAGAGCGAGCGTATCGGTACCAACGGTCACGACGCCGCGATCACGCAGATAAATAGCCGCACTTTCATCGATACCAGGCCAGTCGTGCTCGAACTGACGGCACGCGGGATGCACGCCCCAGAACTTATCCCAACCGAAGTGGAAGAACACGAAGTCGCCCTCCTCGATTGGACCGTTCTGCTCCTCCCATGCTTTGATGACATCGACGCCAGCCGTCCCGTTCTTCTCGGTACCGTCGCACTCGATCCACACGCCGCGACCGAAGAGCTTCTGCAGCGGTACCTTGTCGATGGTGTAGTCGCAGTTGGGGATATGATGGTTCGGAGAATCCATATGGGTGCCGGTGTGCTCACCCAGCACCAGGCCGGCATGCGTGTATCCATCGCCCCAAGGGATTGCCTCGTGGAGGATGCGACCAAAGCGCGCATGCGTAGCGCAGCTGGGGATTCCCTCCTCCAGGTCATGCGTCAGATCAATCAGCTCAACATCTTCGTGAACGATCTTGTTGATGGTTGTGATGAAGTCGGACATGATGACTCCTCTCTCGTATACGGCGCTAAGAGACCGTAAAACCACTGGAAAGTTGCGAAAATGTGCGGTGGCATCGCGTTGCAGCGCCCCTCCGCTTTTCAGAAAAGCCCCTAGATGATCTCTAGCTTCTCGAGCAACGTCCTGGCCTGTACGCGCTGGGCATCGTCAAGCGGCGCGAACGGAGCGCGGCAGCTTTCGCTCATCGTGAACCCGCGCAGGTTAAGCGCGTACCTGAACGTGCTCATAAAGGGGGTTGAGATGGTATAGAGCTCCATCAGCGCATCGATCTTGCGCTGGTACGCCACAATCTCTTCCCATGCTCCCCCGTTCACCGCGTGCGTCCAAGCGGCACATACCTCGGGCACCAAGTTAGAGAGCGCACCGATACTGCCGCTGCCGCCCGCCATGACATTGTGGGCGAAGTTTTCGTCGAATCCCGAATAGGCGCGGAAGCCCGCACGCACTGGCAAGACGGCATCGATTACACGCCGGGTATGGGCAACGTCGGGCACAGAGTCCTTATAACCGATGATGTTCTCATGACGCTCGACAAGACGTAGAGCGAGATCGGGGGTTACATCATTCCCCGAGAACTCAGGGTAGTTATAGAGCATGATAGCCCCATCGCTCGCCGAAGCGATGGCGTCGTAATACGCCTCCATGCTATTGGGCGATAGCTCGAAGTAGTACGGCGGGATTACCAACGCGGCATCGGCACCGGCCGCATGGGCGTAACGCGTGAGGTTGATGGCCTCTTGCTGGTTCATGGCACCCGTTCCAACATAAAGCTTGACGCGGCCGCCGATCGTTTCCACGGCCATATCGATAAGCCGACGTTTCTCGTCAAGCGATAGATGGAAGAACTCACCGTTACTACCCAGCAGCACGATACCGTCTACGCCGCCTTCGATCACGTAGTCAATGAGCCTCGCGCAGCCGTCATAATCGACGTCGCCCTCATCGTTGAAGACGCATACCGTCGGGGTAATGTACTCAGCGTTCATCAATTCACCTCCTTAAATTGTTTTTGCTTATACGTAGTTGCACACGCGCGCGATAGCCGTCTCGACAAAGCCAAGCGCCTCTGCGCGCGTGGGAACACCGTTGATAACCTGGAGAAGCAGTGCTATCGCCTCATCTCGAACCGTCGCCTTGCGCTCGGGCTCGAAGATGAACGGGCTTGCATCGATATCGATGTTGTCGCGCATCCGCGCGAACGTCTCACGGTTTCCGGTGATCTTGATAACCGGCGCAATGGGATGCCCGGTTGGCGTACCACGCCCCGTTGTGAAAACCACTACCTGCGCGCCACCGGCAACCATGCCCGCCACCGACGACGGATCGTTGCCGGGCGTATCCATAACCACAAGCCCTGTGGTATCGATCTGCTTTGCATAGTCGTAAACTGCCTGAATTGCGCGATGTCCACTTTTGTGGATGCACCCAAGCGACTTCTCCTCAAGCGTAGTGATGCCGCCTGCCTTGTTGCCCGGGGAGGGATTGCCCTCGCGGATCTTTTCACCCACGCGCGCCATGGCATCTTCATAGCGATAGATAATGTCATAGATCCGCTTACCCACCTCTTCGGTGACCGCACGGCGCGCAAGGATATGCTCCGCGCCGATAAGCTCAGGGGTCTCCGAAAGAATCGAAGTGCCGCCTTGGTCGACAATCCAATCGGACATAAGACCCACCAAGGGGTTCGCTGCAAGGCCGCTCGTGGGATCGGAACCACCGCACTCGGTACCCAAGACGATATTCGAGAAATCAGCCGAGACGCGCTCTTCGCGCGCAGCCTTTTCAACCATGGAGCGAGCAAGGCGCGTGCCCTCCTCAACGGCCCTCAGGCTACCGCCAACCTCCTGAATAATCACGCGTTCAATAGGTTTGTCCGTGCGCTCGCGGATAGCGTCGCACACAAGATCCATCTGGCAGTTTTCACAGCCGAGTGAGACTACGAGCGTCCCCCAAACATTGGGATTCGCCGCATATCCTGCCATAACATCCATGGTGAGCTGCTGATCGCTCGGAACTTGCGAGCAGCCGTTTTGGTTATGAAACGTAACTGCGCCTTGCACGCGGGAAGCAATTTGCTCCGCTACATCAGAAGCGCAGACGCTTGCAGGAAGCACCAGCACATGGTTCCTGATACCAACCCTGCCATCCGAACGCTTCCATCCCATAAAGGTCATCCGGTACCTCCTAGTTCAGATCCGCAACGTTATGGGTGTGTACGTGGGAACCTCGGGCGATATTAACTGCCGCACGTCCAATGCATTCACCGTATTTCACGATGTCTTGACCAGCCGCGATGTCTTCCACGGCAACCTTGTGATACGCCGGTATGTCATCTATGGCGACAAGCGTGCAGGGCATACCGTCATGACGCAAATACTCAATGGTCGCTCCAGCGCAGACAGTTTCAATCGCCACCGCGACGTTATCGCTGTCCTCAACGATCAACGCGTTCACGCCTTTTCCTCCCCTTCATTGATTCATCTCGCAGGGTCACCTGTGATTCACTTTATTCGTATATTCGAACTATTTCATATATACGAATTTCATCACAGTTTTACTATTCCCCGGGAGATTCTCTTGTGCGTGACCGGGCTTATGACTGTGAACGGTATGATTTCGTCGGTGAATGGTAGCTACTCGCACCGCACAACCAGCTAATCTGCCAAATCTATAATGGAAACGAAGTCTCTCGATTGCCTAGGGATAGGAGTCATCGTGGAGAGAACTCTTTTGGGCGCACTTGAAGCTGGCGGCACGAAGATGGTCTGCGCGACGGGCTACGCCGACGGCACCATCGTGGAATCCGAGCAGATTCCCACCACGACTCCTGAGGAAACGGCAGCCGTCTGCACGGCATGGTTCCAGAGCAGGGGTATCGCTGCGCTCGGCATTGGCGCGTTCGGCCCCACCGCCGTGAACCCGGCTTCACCGCGCTACGGACAGATCTTGAAGACTCCCAAACCCCATTGGAGCGACTTCGACCTTTTGGGCTCGCTGCAAAAACCGCTCGGCATCCCCTGCGGCTACGATACCGACGTCAACGTCGCCTGCCTGGGCGAAGCGACCTTCGGTTGCGCGCAGGGGCTCGACACGGTGCTCTATCTCACCATCGGCACCGGCGTGGGGGCGGGCGTACTCTCGGGCGGGGCGCTCGTACACGGCATGATGCACCCCGAAGCCGGTCACGTCCCCATGAGGCCCGACCCGCGCGATCCCATCGCGACCGATAGCTCCTGCCCGTTCCATGCAAGCTGCCTGGAAGGTCTTATCTCCGGCGCTGGCATCAGGAAGCGCTGGGGGAAGAGCGGCGGCGATATGGCCGAAGATCCCGAGGCCATGGATATCCTCGCTGGTTATCTGGGGCAGGCGCTTGCAATTTACATCCTGTGCTACTCGCCGCAGAAGATCATCATCGGCGGCGGCGTGGCCGACCACACGCCCATCGTCGAGCTCGCACGCCCCAAAGCCGCAGAAGAGCTCGGCGGCTACATCGTGACGACC